>JADGDA010000115.1 GCA_015228695.1 Alphaproteobacteria bacterium | reverse complement strand
AGTTCGGGGCCGCCCAGCCCGGACAGTTGCCAGTCCATCAGGACCAGATCGAACGGCGACCGGGCGAGGGTCAGTTCGACCAGCGCCTCGGCGCCGTTATCCGTCGCCGTCACCTCCAGCCCGAACCGCCTCAGCGTCTCGGTCAGCATGACGCGGGTGGGTTCCAGATCGTCCACGACGAGAGCCCGCTTTCCGGTGAGCCGGTCCACCGGCACCACGAACGGCCGGGCGTCCTCGGCGCGGCCGAACCGGGCGGTGAAGAAGAACTCGCTGCCCACGCCGGATTCGCTGGTGACGCCGATGGCGCCCCCCATCTTTTCCACCAGTTGCTTGCTGATGGTCAGGCCCAGTCCGGTGCCCCCGTAAACGCGCATGGTGGAATTGTCGGCCTGGTTGAACGCCTGGAACAGCTTGCCCATCTGCTCCGGGGTCAGGCCGATGCCGGTGTCGCGCACGGCGAAGCGCAGCTCGATCCGGCCGTCGGGCAGGGGCACGCCCTCACCCACGGACACCACAACCGTGCCCTCGGCGGTAAACTTGATGGCATTGTTGGCGAGATTGAGCAGAATCTGTCCCAGACGGGTCGGGTCCCCCACCAGCTTGGAAGGCGTATCCGGTGGAACCGCGATCACAAGTTCGATCTTTTTCTTGCGCATGACGCCGACGACCAGATCGGCGAGGCGTCCGAAAACATCGCCGATCTGGAATTCGACGGCTTCGATCTCGATCTTTCCGGCCTCGATCTTCGAGAAATCGAGAATGTCGTTGATAACGCCCAGGAGAGCCTGGGACGCATTGTTCGCCTTCTCCAGATAATCCTGCTGCTGCTCGGTCAGGACGGTCTGTTGCAACAGATGATGCATGCCCATGACCGCGTTGATCGGGGTGCGGATTTCATGGCTCATGTTGGCGAGGAATTCCGACTTGGCGCGGTTGGACTGCAACGCCTCGGTCTTTTCCTTGATATCGGTGATATCGGTGAGGATCGAGACGATGCTGCCGTCCAGGCTTTGCCGTTCGCGCAGCAGAAAGGACTTCCCGTCGGTGTATTCCAGATCGAGGTGAGCGTCCGGCTCGTCGCGGTCGTCCAGGTATCCCCGCGCCCAAGCCTCGGCCGCCCCGACCACCCGCACCCGCCCGGACAGGGCCAGGGCGAGGAGAGCCCGGGAAAACGCCGTCCCCTCGGCCACCTTTTCCTCCCGGCCCGCGAACCGCTCCGCGAAGGTGGCGTTGAACATCTCCAACTGGTCGTCGGGGGTCCACAGGGCGATGCCGTCCTCGACGATGTCGAGAACGTTTTGCAGGCGGCCCGCGTTGCGGTTGCGTTCGGTGACGTCGTCCCAGCGCCCGATGATGAACCCATCGGGCAGGACCATCTCGTCCACCTCGAAGCAGCGGCCGTCGCTCAGGATCTCCACGGCTTTTTCCGAGCCGTCGCCCCCGGAACCGCCGCGATGCAGCGCCAAGCGGGCGCGAATCCATGCCTCGGGATCGTCCACGACCGCGGGTCCGGCGAATTCCCCGTGGGCGATCATCGAACGCATGAGCGTTTCAAGGGACTGCCCGACGAGATCACCCAGCCCGGACAGGGTGCCGTAGAGGTCCCCCATGCGGGCATTGCAATAGACGATACGACCGCCTGAATCGAACAGAAGCACGCCCGTGCCCGACCGATCGAGCGCGGCGAGGAGCGCACGCAACAAGGGGGCGCCACCCACTTCCGGGAGCACCCAAGACCCGTCGGTATCCAAAGCCGTCCCCCTTTCCGAGGGTTCCATGCCTTAAGTTTCGGGGGCGCGGCTCAGGAACGGACGAACGAAGCCCCTGCCTCCCCCTGCTTTTCCCACGCGGCAATTATAGCATTCCGAAGCAGGCGAAGCTATCCCCCAGGGCAATCGCATAAGAGTGCGATCGCCCTGGGCTATCCCCGCAGCAGGGCGCCGGTGGCTTTGCCGACGGCGTCCACCACCCTGGCCGCTATCGCCTCGATCTCGGCGTCGGTCAGGGCGCGTTCGGTGGGTTGCAGGGTCACGGTGACCGCGAGCGACTTGCGCCCCTCGCCGACATTGGCGCCCTCGAAGACGTCGAACACCCGGACATCGGCGATCAGTTTCCGGTCGGCCCCCCTGGCCGCCTTGACCACGGCCTCGGCGTCGACCCGGACGTCGGCGATGAACGCGAAATCCCGCGTCACCGGGTGGAAGGACGGAACCCGGAGCAACGGCCGCGCCTTGGACGCGGAGACGGACTTCGGCTCCGGCACCGCTTCCAGAAAGACCTCGAATCCCGCGAGCGGCCCCCGGACGTCCATGTCCCGGGCGACCTTGGGATGAATCTCGCCGAACCACGCGAGAACCGTCGGCCCCAGTCTCAAGGCGCCGGAGCGTCCCGGATGATACCAGCGCGGCGCATCCGCCGCGACCTGGAGCCGGTCCACCGCCACCCCCGCCGCAGAAAGGGCCGCCATGGCGTCGGCCTTGGCGTCGAAGGCATCCACCGGGCGGGGCTTGAGGTCCCAGTGGCGGGGGCCGGTGACCCCGGCGCGCAAGCCCGCCGCCACCAGCTTCTGCTCGCCGGGAGCGCCGCCGTGGAACTGGGGACCGATTTCGAACAGGGCGCAATCGGGCATGTCGTGGGCGGCGTTGCGTCCGGCGGCGGCGATCAGGTTGGGCAGGATCGACGGCCGCATGGCGTCCAGGTCGGCGCTGATGGGATTGGCGAGGAGAAGGTCCGCGCCGCCGCCGTCGAACAGCCGCGCCTGGGCCGAGGGCATGAACGACCAAGTCACGGTTTCCATCATCCCGCGCGCCGCCAGCACCCGCCGCGCCCAGTTGCGGCGCCGTTGGGCCAGGGTCAACGCCACGGGAGGCATGGGACCGCGCGGCAAAGGCACCGCCGGAACCTTGTCGAAGCCATGGATGCGGATGACCTCCTCGACCAGATCATGCTCGGCGTTGAGATCGCCGCGCCATGACGGGGGAGACACGCTCAGCGCCCCATCCCCGTCCGTCACCTCGCAGCCGAGATTGCTCAGGATGCGGGCCATGGTCCCGACCGGCACATCGACGCCGCCGAGTTGACCGACGCGGGCGGGCCGCAGGGGGATCGAGCGCCTCCAGTCGGGTTCGGCTCCGGCGACGACCAGCCGCGACGCCTCGCCGCCGCAAAGCTCCAGGATGAGCCGGGTGGCGATCTCCGCCCCGGTCCGGGCCGAGGCCGGGTCGACTCCCCGCTCGAAACGGTAGCGGGCATCGGAATCGATCCCCAGCAACCGGCCGGTGGCGGCGATGCGCAGCGGGTCGAACAGGGCCGATTCCAGGAACACGTTGACGGTGGTTCCGGTGCAGCCGGTGGGCGTGCCTCCGATGACCCCGCCGAGTGCCTGCGGTCCCGCCTCGTCGGCGATGACGATCATCTCCCCGGACAGGGCATAGGTCCTGTCGTTCAGCGCGGCCAGGGTCTCTCCCTCCTGCGCCATGCGGACGCGGATGCCGCCCGTCAGCCGGTCGGCATCGAAGACGTGCAGCGGGCGGGCCAGATCGATGCTCAGCAGATTGGTGATGTCCACCAGGGCCGAAATGGGACGCAGGCCGATGGAGGCGAGACGCGCCTTCAGCCAGTCCGGGCTTTCCCGGTTGACCACGCCCCGGATATGGCGGCCGACGAACAGGGGACAGGCGTCCGGCCGCTCCAGAACGACGGAGACGGGGCTGTCGTACCCGCCCGGCGCCGGCTCGACCGGCATGGGCTTCAGGGTGCCCAGCCCGGCGGCGGCCAGATCGCGCGCCACTCCGCGCACTCCCAGGCAGTCGGCCCGGTTGGGGGTGATGGAGATGTCGAACACCGGGTCCAGGCCCATGACCTCCGGAATCGGCTCCCCCACCGGTGTGTCGGCGGCGAGTTCGATGATGCCGTCGTGGTCCTGCCCCAGGCCCAGCTCGCGCGCCGAGCACAGCATGCCCTGGCTCTCGACCCCCCGGATAGCCCCCTTTTTCAGAACGTCCCCGGTGGCGGGAATGGTCAGGCCGGGGCGGGCGAGCACCGCCTTCATGCCGGTACGGGCATTGGGCGCGCCGCAGACCACCTTGAGGATTTCGCCGCCGGCGTCCACCGTGCAGACCCGCAGCCGGTCGGCGTCGGGATGTTGCACCGCTTCGACGACGTGGGCGACGACGAAGCCCCTCAAGGCCTGGAAATCGTCGATGCTTTCGACCTCCAGCCCAATCATGGTCAGGGTCTCGCCGATGACCCGGACCGGAGCGTCGGTGTCCAGGTGCTGTTTCAGCCAGGACAGGGTGAACTTCATCGCGCCAGTCCTCCCGTCGTGGTCGGCACGTCCAGCGGCACGAAGCCGTAATGCCGCAGCCAGCGCAGGTCCGAGTCGTAGAAGGTGCGCAGATCGGGAATCCCGTATTTCAGCATGGCGATCCGCTCGATCCCCATGCCGAAGGCGAAGCCCTGATAAACGTCGGGGTCGATGCCCGAGGCCCGGAGGACGTTGGGATGGACCATGCCGCAGCCCATGATCTCCAGCCAGTCGCCGCCGGAGCCGATCTTCAACTCCCCGCCCTTGCGCGAACAGCCGATATCGACCTCGGCCGAGGGCTCGGTGAAGGGAAAGAACGAGGGGCGCAGGCGCACCGGCACGTCGTCCAGCTCGAAATACGCGCGGACGAACTCGGTGATGGCGCCCTTCAGATGGCCGAAGTGGGTGGAGCGGTCCACGACCAGAGCCTCCACCTGATGGAACATCGGGGTATGGGTCATGTCCGAGTCGCAGCGGTAGGTGCGGCCCGGCGCGATGATGCGGATCGGGGGCTGGCGCGTGCTCATGGTCCGGATCTGGACCGGCGAGGTGTGGGTGCGCAAAAGATTGCGCCCCTCCGGGCGCTCCGGCAGATAGAACGTGTCGTGCATCTGCCGGGCCGGGTGTTCGGGGGGGATGTTGAGGGCGGTGAAATTGTGGAAGTCGTCCTCGATGTCCGGCCCCTCGGCGACGGAAAAGCCCATCTGGCCGAAGATGGCGACGATCTCGTCCATGGTCTGGCTGATCGGGTGGATGCGGCCCTCGGCCTCGGGCCGGATCGGCAAGGTGACGTCGATGCGCTCCCTGGCCAGGCGGGCGTCGATTTCGGCGTCGCGCAGGGTGGCGGCGCGGGCCTCCAGGAGTTCGCCGAGGGTCTGCTTGACGGCGTTGAGGGCCGCCCCCCGCTCCGAGCGTTCCTCGGCGGGCAGGGCGCCGAGCTGCTTCAGCAGGCCCGTCAACCGCCCCTTCTTCCCCAGCGTCTCGACCCGCACCGCCTCCAGCGCGGACACCGAGTCGGCAGCCGCCACCTCCTCCGCCAGCGAAGACAGAAGGTCTTTCAGATCGTCATGCATCACCCGCCCCTCGGCGACGGAATGGAGGACGGGGACCTCCCGGCCCCCGTCCGGGTCCTAAAGCGCCGCCTGGGCCTGCTTGACCAGACTGGCGAAGGCCTCCGGCTCGCGGGTCGCGAGATCGGACAGCACCTTACGGTCCAGTTCGATCCCGGCCTTGTTGAGACCGTCCATGAAGCGGGAATAGGTCATGCCGTGCTCGCGCACGCCGGCGTTGATGCGCTGAATCCACAGGGCGCGGAACGAACGCTTCTTGTTGCGGCGGTCGCGGTAGGCATACTGAAGGCCCTTTTCGACCTTTTCGATCGCGACGCGGAAGACCTTGGAATTGCGGCCCCGGTATCCCTTGGCGAGATCGAGGATCTTCTTGTGACGGGCGTGGGTGGTGACGCCCCGCTTGACACGTGCCATGTCTCGTTTCTCCCCTTAACCGCGCAGGTGCATGGCGATGATGCCGGCGTCGCCCTTGGCCAGGATAAAGGTGCCTCGGGCTTGACGTTTCATCTGTTGGGGGCGCTTGCGCAGACCATGGCGCTTGCAGGCGACGTTACCCCGCACCTTTCCGGTGGCGGTGAAACGGAACCGTTTCTTCACGGCGCTTTTGTTCTTGAGCTTGGGCATTTTCGCGTTCCTGATTCGAGGTTGCGCCGGTGTGGAGCGGGTGGGCATGCCCGTTCGGAGCCTCAACGCCCCATAGCCTCGCCGCTCATACCGTGGTAAGACGCGCTTTATAGCCACCCGGCGGTTTCAATGCAAGGGGCCGAACCGGTGCAGTTCCCCTCCCCGGCTCCGGAGCCAGGAGCGGGAGGCTCCGACGTCGGGGACCAGCCCCGCCACGATCCGCCAAAAGGCCTCCGAGTGGTTCATCTCGACCAGATGGGCGACCTCGTGCGCCACCACGTACTCCAGCACCGGGAGCGGGGCCAGGACGAGACGCCAGGAAAACGACAGATCCCCCCCCGAGGTGCAGCTTCCCCAACGGGACCTGGGATCGCGCAGGGAGATCCGGTTGACCTGCTTGCCAAGGGTGGCCGCGTGAAGGTGGGCGCGGGGGGCGATGACGTCGCGGGCCTCGCGTTTCAGCCAATCCGCGAGGCGGCGGGACAGGTGCTCGGGCCGTCCCGAAACATGGAGGATGTCTTCTTCCGCCCAGACTCCCCGGCGGGCGTCCGGGCGGTGGCGGATCGTGTGGGGAACGCCGAGCAGGGGCACAACCGCCCCCTCCTCGAACGGCACCCGTTCCGGCAACCGGACCAGACGGTTTTCGATCCACCCGGCCTTGGAGCGGGCGAAGTCCAGACCGTCGGCCACCCTCGCCCCCATCGGCAGGACCAGCACTACCCCCTCGCCGGACGGCAGAACCCGCAGGCTCATGCGGCGGGCGCTTCCGCTACGGCGCAGCAGGACGGAAAGTCCCCGTCCCCCCACCTCCAGAACGACCCGGGCGGTGTCCATGTCAGGACCAGTCCTCGACGATGTGGGCGAGCAGCAGGGCCTGATGCTCCGCCTCGGTCGTCGCTTCGGGCTCGGAGACGGCGCGCCCGCGCACCGACACGCCCGCCCCGTGCACGCTCTCCGGATTTCCCGACACCAAGGGATGCCACGATTTCAGGCTTTTGCCCTCGGCCACGCGGCGATAGGCGCAGGAGGACGGAAGCCAGCCCAGCCGGCCCGCCGCCTCCGCCGTGAGCTGGACGCAATCGGGAACGAAACTCCGCCGGGTTTCATAGGCCCGGCACCGGCAGGTCTCCAGGTCGAGCAGACGGCAGGCGACGTCGGTGAAGATGTATTCCCCGGTGTCCTCGTCCTCCAGCTTGTGCAGGCAGCATCGTCCGCAGCCGTCGCACAGGCTTTCCCATTCGGCCCCGGTCATCTCGTTCAGGCGCTTGCGGCGCCAGAACGGGACGGCCGCGCGTCCCCGTGTCATGTCCGCTCCCGGTCGATGAGGTGAATGAAGGAACCGGCGACCCGGTCCCGCCGCAGCCCGGCCCATCCCAGGGATTCGCCCGAGGCGTCGCTGATCGAGAACAGGGGCTGTCCCGGCCCCTCGGTCAGAATCGAGGCATAGTGGAACTCGTGCCCGCGCAGAACCTCCCCCTCCATGCCGAAGGGACCCGCGCCGACGAGGACCGCCCGCCGGTACCCCAGACGCAGCCCGCGCCGGGCGAAACTGGTCTCCAGCGGCAGCAGATCGGCCATGGCGTGGCGATGGCCGTCGCCATCCACCAGCCCCCGCCCGAGGACCATATAACCGCCGCACTCGCCGAACACGGCAGCTCCGCCCTCCGCCGCGTCGCGCAGTCCCTT
>JADGDA010000114.1 GCA_015228695.1 Alphaproteobacteria bacterium | reverse complement strand
CTGGACAAGACGGTGGAACCCTTGGGGCCTCCCGACGGGAGCATGGACCTGATCTGGGTCAACACCTTCCTGCATTATGACGCGGTAGCGGTGAGAAAATCGCGCAATCCGCTGTGGAGGAAAACGGTGTTCCGGGCGATCCTCTGCGATCCCGACCGCGCCGATCTGTGGGAGCGCTGGGAGGAAGTGCTGCGCAACGACGGCGAGGACGCCGCCGACACGTTTTATGCCGACAACGAAGCCGCCCTGCTGGCCGGGTCCGAGGTGTTGTGGCCATCGGTTCAGCCTCTGCTGGCGCTGAAGAAAATCAAGGTCCGCATCGGCGACGGCCCGTTCAGTTCCGAATACCAGAACGAGCCCGTCGACGCGGGAACCCAGTTGTTCGGCAAAATCACCTTCTGGGTGTCGCGCTTGCCCGAGTGGCGGTTCTTCGGGGTGTGCGATCCGTCTTTGGGTAAAGCCAACAAGGGCGGCGACCCCTCGGCGATCCTGGTTGGCGGGTTTGACCGCGCCACCGGCGTTGTCGACGTGGTCGAAGCGTCGATCTCGCGCCGCCTGCCGACCCTGATCATGGAACACATCATCACCTTTCATAAGGAATACCGCTGTCTGCGCTGGGGGATTGAGTCGGTCCAGTTCCAAGAGTTCTTCCGCACCCAACTGGTGGCGCTGTCGGCGCAGCGGGGCTGCCCGGTTCCGGCGATGCCGATCCTCAGTTCCACCGACAAAGGCATGCGCATCGAGTCGATCCAGCCGCACGTCTTCAACGGCTTGATCCGCCTGCATCCCAGCCAGTCGGTGCTTTTGGAGCAGCTCCGCTTCTATCCCCAGCACGCCCATGACGACGGCCCCGACGCCCTGGAGATGCTGTGGCGTCTGGTCCAGGGCGGAGCCAGTCAGGCGGGAGCGATCAAGACCTTCGGCGCACGGGCGTCGGGGGGCGGTTTCCGCGATTTCATGGGAGGTTGACGTGCCCCAGGACACACCCAAAACACCCCTCCGCCAGGAAATCGCCAGTGCCCATCGCGATATCTTCTGGCCGTCCACCATGGGCCTGCTGCGCCCGCGCGACGACGTGTTACTGGCGCGGGGCGGCGGCAAGGGCTTATGGATTTACGATGAGATCGAGCGCGATCCCCATGTGTTCAGCGTACTGGACAAGCGCCGCAAGTCGGTGGTGGCCCGCGCCTGGGAAGTCATCCCCGGCGGTCCTGGCCGGGCCGAACGCAAGGCCACTGAGTTGGTCGAGCGGGTGCTCAAGGGTGATTTCGGCCTCAAATTCGACCGCGCCTGCTACGAGCTGCTGGACGCCCTGCTCAAGGGGTTTGCCGTCGGTGAGGTGATATGGGACATGCGGGACGGGCGGATGGTTCCGGTAAACATCCTGCCCAGGGACCAGCGCCGGTTCGTCTTCACCGAAGAGGACGGCCTGCGTCTCTTGACCATGCAAAACCCGCTTTTGGGTGAGAAACTACCCGAGCGCAAATTCATCGTTCACCGCTTCGGCTCCAACAAGGGCGATCCCTACGGCCTCGGCCTGGGGCAAAAGCTGTTCTGGCCGGTGTACTTCAAGCGTCAGAGCATCGTGTTCTGGTTGATGCTCAACGAAAAATACGGCTCCCCCACGGTCAAGGGCACCTATCCGACGGGCATGCTGGACGAGGAACAGCAGAAGCTGCTCGAGACCATCGGCAACATCGGTCAGAAGGGTGCCCTGATCGTCCCCGAGGGGACCGTGGTGGAGCTTCTGGAGTCGGCACGTTCCTCCACCGTCAACAGCCACGAGTTGCTCTGCCGCTTCATGGACGAGCAAATCTCGGTGGCGGTGCTGGGCGAGACATTGACCACCAACATCCAGGGCGGCGGCAGCCGGGCGGCCAGCCAGACTCACAACGACGTGCGCGAGGAAGGAGCCGACTTCGACGCCGACATGCTGTGCGAGACCCTGAACGACACTCTGATCCGCTGGATCGTCGAGGCGAACTTTCCAGGGGTCACCCCGCCCACGGTATGGCGGCCGCGTCCCAGGCGGGAGGAAGAGGAGGCCATAACCCAGCAGGAACAGATCAAGGCGCGGCAGATGGCGGTCGATTTTTGCACCTCCATGCGGACGGCGGGTTTTGCACCCGAAGACGTCTCCGCCGACATCATCGCCCAGACCCACGGCAAATGGACCTGGAGCGGAGGTGGTGTCCCCGCCGAGTTCTCCGCCCCTCCCCTGAATCAGAATTCCGTGCATCATGATTCAGCCGATGAACTGGCCGCCCAGCTTGACCAGGTCGCAGCTCCGGCGATGGACGCGTTGATCGGTCAGATCGAGCGGATCGTGGCCGAGTCCGCCTCGCTGGACGAGGTGGCCGAACGCCTGGTCCGGCTGTATCCCACGCTTGATGCCACTGCCCTGGGGAAAGCCATGGCCGCCGCCCTGACGGTGGCGGAGTTGACCGGGCGGGCGGAGATCGTTGATGGCCATTAGCCCGGCCCGCGTCCCCTTTGACGAAGCCATCGCCTTCTTCAAGGAAAAGGTCCAGCTACCGACCCAAGCCTGGACCGATCTGCGCGAGGGCATGCACGTTCCGGCCTTCGTCGTCGCCGGAGCGGTCAAGGCTGACCTGATCGCCGACCTGTACGCCGCCGTGCAGGACGCCATTGCGGGCAATCTGACCAAGGCTGACTTCGAGCGCGCCTTCCGTGGTATCGTCGCCAAGCATGGCTGGAGTTACAAGGGCTCGCCCGGCTGGCGCTCGGGCGTGATCTACAACACCAACCTGCGCATGGCGCGCGCCGCCGGCAAGTGGGCGCAGGCGCGACGCATTGCCGACGGATCGAAGGAGCCGGTCTATCTCCGCTACGTGGCGATCCTGGACAGAGCGACCCGCCCGCTGCACCGCGCGTGGGGGAATGTGGGCGGCCAGGGTCTCATTCTGCCGCTGGACCATCCGTTCTGGGACACCCACACCCCGCCCAACGGCTGGAACTGCCGCTGCACGATCCAGGTCGTCACCCGGTCCACCTTGGACCGCTTCGGCTGGCGGGTGACGGCGGATGGCGACGTCCCCGCCCTGAAACTGGAACCCCGCACCCTGAAGACGCCGGACGGAGACGAAATCCTGTTGGTGCCCGAGGGCATCGACACCGGCTTTGGCTATAACGTCGGCAAAGCCTGGGGCCGGGGAGCCGACCGCCAGGCCCTGGAACAGCATGGCGCATGGCAGGCTCTCGATGTTCCGACGGGCATCCTTCAGGCGGCGGAGCCGTTGACGCCGCTCACCACCCCGGTAACGGAGGGGCCTCGGGCAGGCAATCCCGAGGCCTTGCGCAAACTGCTGCGCCAAACCATCGGCGGCGACGAGGCGACCTTCACCGACCCGACCGGCGAAGTGATCGCGGTCAGCCAGGCCATCACCGACCACATGCTGGCCGACCCGGCACGACAGGACGGTCGCGAGGCGTTTTTCCCCTTCATCCCGGAACTGATCGTCCGGCCCCAGGAAATCTGGATCGGCTTTGCCCGCAACACGGCAACGGGCCGGGTGACGCTCCGCCGCCGGTATGTCCAGTTTCTGCGCCTCGCCAAAGACCGCGTGCTGGGCCTGGTGGCGGACGCCGATGGTAACCGCTGGAGCGGGCTGACGTTCTTCCGGGGAGGGAAATACTCACTCGGCAACCTGCGCAACGGCCTGCGCATCTATCGGAATGAGGGAAGATAAAGAGAGATGTGACTATGGCTCCCGCACAAACCACGTCGCCCGGCAACCGGCCAAAGGGGTACGGCCCGACCAGCGCCTGCACCCGGATTATAACACCGGATTGATAATGGAGAAAGGGGTTGACTCGCAGAGTGAGTCGGGATGAATATTGTCCACAATGGACCGGAAGCGGACGCGCGCGCCCGCGTTTCGGCGCGAGCGAATTGGGCCGGAAGCGGACATGCGGATTTTGGAGACAAGGTCGAGAAAGCAGGCCTTCAAATCGGGGGCATTTTGGGAAACAGATCACCCCAATCTCCGGTAGGCTACTTGGTTGCCGAGCGTCGTCGAGAGGGTACTTCTTGGATGACGGTTAGTTTCGGCTCCCTGGAGTGCGGGAAGCTGGATATTCTGCCAGAATTAGGGTTGGACAAGTAGCTCAAGTGAGGAGCCCAGGTTCGAATATGCCCGTTCGCCAGTACCAGCGCGGAGAAAATCGGCGCAAACATGTAGGGAAAGAAAATATCCCTAAAATTGTGAGATCAACAAACGGCGAGGTCGTAGGAAGGTGTCCGGCCTCTATGCCCGAGGATCGTAAATCGAAATTGCTGGAGCAAGCCATTCCCTACCTCACTGAGCATCCCTACAGTGCGGCTTTTCCCAAGCGTCTGTTCGTGGTGGATCAAGACGGAACGATATATACCGGGCAGACAACCGAGCCTAGAAAGAGCTACCACGGGTACCCTTATGCTGGCCCCATGGGCCGCCGCTTGAAGCAGGCTTTGTGCGAGATGGCGAGAGAGAAAGGGTGTGAGATTGGGTTCAATCAGTGGGTAAAGGATCACATCAAAAATGCCGGGAGGCCTGATATATGACGATCAGGTTTGAGATAACCGAGCAGGAGAGATGCCTGCGGTTGGCTGTTCTCGTAAACGATGAGGCTGTGTGGCCCCATCCCGGCATAGGAGATGAGGCATCCGACTTTGACGCCGAGGACGTCATGTCCTACTTGGTTGATTCGTGGCCTTCCCTTCTCCTTACCCAGGCATTTCCCATTCCGTTTAGTGCACGCCAGATGCCCCGCTCCCTGACCGGGTTAATGAGTGCGGCGGAGGCGCGATGGGACAGTTTTGGAGTAAATTCCAGACACAAAGTAGAAAATGAACAATCTCGTTTGGATGCGTTCCTGTACGCCCATGACCTGAGCCAAATGAAATTCGGGGCTGGGCTAGAGCCATTTTATGTCCTGCGATCTGGCCCGCGTATGCGTATTGAAACTTTCAACCGCTTTGTTGAAGGAGTAACATTCACTGAATTTATGACCGCGATGGAAGGACTTGGCGAATCGGCGGCCACGTTGTTGGGGAACAATCACTCCATGGTCGCCCGCTGGCAAATGCGAAACAACGTTGATCCAGAAACTGTCTTGGCCTTTATCGGGGGTCTGCCTAGGGCCAATGTGACGGCGGCTGCGGCGGAAATGGTATATCTGAAGACGTTGGTTGCAGGCCGCGGGCTTAGCGAGATCGCCAACGATAACCGACAACCAATTCTTGCCGCCGCGCGGATGGCAGGCTCTTTGGGCGTGACCAGTCTCTGCGCGGTCACGAACGCCGTTCGTGAATTGAAGTCTGGCGATGGAAACTCACTGGCGACTTTCCGCGTTCGGAATGTCTCCCCTTGCCTCCGCAACAATTCTAACCCCACAGACCAGGGAATCCGCGTTGCTAACGAGGTCCGAGAATGGTTGTCCCTAAACGGTAGCGATGTGGTGGACCTTTCTTCTTTGTCGATGCGATTGAACATTAAGGTTCATCGCGTCGAGATACCTGAAACGCGTCTCGATGGTCTAGCGGTAACAATGGGAGATCATGGTCCATCCGTGCTGCTCAACACCGGGACCAGCCGTCGCGGAAACGGACGGGACGATCTTGAACGATCCCTTAATTTCACCTGGGCGCATGAGGTTGGCCATTTGCTGATGGACGATCCTGAGGAATGGCCGGTTCTGGTGGACACCCTTGCAGATGCACAGCGATTGCCCCGGATGGTGGAAACCCGTGCCAACGCTTTTGCTGCGCATCTGTTGCTGCCGGTGTTGACCGCACTGCAACGCTGGAAAGAGGCTGGTGAGCCGCGGGATTGGCCGAATCTGGAAAGTCTTCTGAATAATCTAGCCGAGACGTACAACCTCCCTCGAATCGTGGTCGCACGTCAGGTGGGGCGGGGAGTGCCGGAGGATCGCGGAGACCTCGTCCAGGATGTTTTTCTCCAGAACATTCCCGGTTTTTATCCCGGCTAAATCCCGTATCACCCCCACGGATAAGCGCCGTTTTCCTTCCGCAGCCGCCCAGGAGCGCGTTTCGGCAGCATTTCTGTCGTGATGCTGCGTCGGCTTTGCTGACCGCCAAACCAAACGTCCAACGTCTTCAACGGACGCAAACCAGCCATTGGGCCTCACACAAGACCAATGCTCCCTCCGGGTCAGAAGCGGCCATCATATATTTCCGAGTCACCCCCCTAAAAAACCGCCCCAGGACGCGTGACCCCCTCCGATCCGCACCCACCCTACCACCCTCCCCCCACTTGCGCACGCTGCCCCCGTTAAGTACCCGTTAACTTCGATCCTTTTTGCCCACCTGATGTTGGCTCTTGCGTCGAGGGAAATGCGGGAGCAGGATGGGGGTGATTTTGGCATGGTCCGCACCCCTGATCCCGCATCAGGCGGATATCGTTCCGTGTCGGCCCCTTCCCCGGCTTTGCGTCATCTTCGCCCCAGCTCGAAACCCGAGGGGGCCGTGACGTGACCGAAACCACCCGCAAGATCGAAATCTTCCGCCCCGGCACCTTCACCAGCCGGGCCGGAGTCGAGTTGACCTTTACCGAACAGGACTTGCGCGCGGTGGCGGCGGCTTATGATCCCGCCGTCCACGAGGCTCCCCTGGTGGTCGGCCACCCCAGCCATGATGCTCCGGCCTATGGCTGGATCACCGGGCTGGAGTTCGCCGATGGCCGCCTGGTCGCCACCGTGGGCCGCTTGGCTCCCGAGTTGGCGACGGCGGTCGCCGAGGGTCGCTTCCGCAAGGTCTCGCCCGCTTTCTATCCGCCGACGTCCAAATCCAACCCGAAGCCGGGCACGCTGTCGCTGCGTCATGTCGGCGTGCTCGGGGCCGCGCCGCCCGCCTGTTCCGGCCTGAAGCCGCTCGCCTTCTCCGATGATGTTTCCGAGGCGGTGGTGATGGAGTTCTCCGGTCGCACGAGTGCCGGTCTGTGGTCCTCGCTACGGGATTTCCTGATCGAAAAGTTCGGTCGGGACGAAGCCGAACGCGCGGTGCCCGGATATCAGGTGCAGTGGCTGGCCGAGGAGTCTGTTCGCGAGGATATGGAAACAGCCCCCGCCTTTTCCCAACCCGA
This sequence comes from Alphaproteobacteria bacterium, assembly GCA_015228695.1. Taxonomy (GTDB): domain Bacteria; phylum Pseudomonadota; class Alphaproteobacteria; order Rhodospirillales; family Rhodospirillaceae; genus JADGDA01. Next base: position 587 of record JADGDA010000114.1, on the reverse strand, counting down.
AGCCAAGAGTGACCCCATGCCTGACACCCCCGACCTCGACGCCCGCGCCCGGGAACTGGACGCGCGCGAACACGCCTTGCAGGCAAAAGAGATGGAATTCAGTGCCCAGGAAACCGCTCGCCGCCATGCTGACGACGCGGCTTTCGTGGATGGCTTGATCCGGGAGGGCCGTGTGGCCTCCGGTGACAGGGCGCAGGTGCTGGAATTCCTGGCTGCCCTGGATGCCACGTCCGCCCTCGAATTTTCCGAGGGTGACGGTAAGGTGACGAAAACCCCATGGCAGGCGTTCCGCGATCGCCTCGCCGCTCAGCCCAAGCTGGTGACCACCGGTGAGATCGCCGGAGGCAAACCCATTCCCGAAGGTCAGGAGGTCGCGTTCTCCGCCCCGCCGGGCCTCACGGTCGACGCGGCAGGACTGGACCTGCACCGCCGGGCGACCGAGTACCAGCGTCTGCATCCCAACACCTCAACGTCGCCAATTAACCGGCCTATTACGCTCGATTTGAGCAAGGCGTTTTTGTCTACTACCGCTGCCTCGTCTGCTTCTTCTTCGTTTAACTATCTCCGTCAGAATGATTCGATTGGCC
>JADGDA010000113.1 GCA_015228695.1 Alphaproteobacteria bacterium | reverse complement strand
CCTTCCAACTTCCCCCAAAGCCGTCATGGCCGTGCTCGTCACGGCCATCCATCCACGCCTCGCCGTCTGGTCCGAGCCAGAAGGAGGCCCGTGGATACGCGGGTCAAGCCAGCGCATGACGATCTTTGGCTGTAACACGGAGCCGTGAAGCCGCAAAAATTAACTTTTCGTTAACCTGGATTCGTTGCCCTGCGCGAATGACCCCCGTGTTGCCGGGACCGCGCGTTTCGGATAGCATTCCGTCCCGGTCGCTTCTGGCCGGAGCTTGAGGTGCGGCGGCAGGTTTCCATGAAGATCACGCTGGTTCATCCGCCGTTCGTCCTGCCGATGAGCGTGCCTCCCGGGATGGGCAAGATCAAGGCCTATGTGGAGGCGAAAAGCCCGCATTCGGTCGATTCCCTCGACCTCAATCTGGTCTGGCATGAAGACGTGGTCGCCCGTGCGCGCGCTGGGGTCTGTAACTTCGAGGTGCCCGGGCTGCAACTGGGCGAGGGGCTCCGGATCGCCGATGTCTGGTCCCGGCTGGCGGTGGCTTACGATTTCTTCCGGAGTCCGGGGCCGGAGTTTTTCGACCAGGAGACATACGCGCGTCTATCGACCGAATTTATTATTCTGCTCCAGGGCTGTCATGGGCAACTCAACCGCTCGCTGGTCCTGGGGACTCCCGTCCCCGATCTGGTGGCCGATATCGGGCGGTACGTGAGGCTCGTTCTGGACACCTCCCCCGATGTTGTCGGGTTCTCCCTGATGTTTGATCGGCAGATCAATTTCGCCCTTTACCTCGGCGCCGAGATCAAGCGGCTCCGTCCATCGACCCGCCTTGTCTTTGGCGGCATCGCCGCGACTCAGTGGAAAGAAGCGTTGGCCGGAATGGATGTCGTGGACTTCGTGGTCCAGTTCGACGGCGAGCGGGCGTTGGCCACGCTGCTCGACGCACTGGCCGGCGACGGAGATTTCAGCCGGGTCCCCAACCTCTGTTACCGTGGGAATGGGGAACGGAAGACCAATCCGGTGGAGTTTCTCTCCCTCGATGAATTCATCCCCCCCGATTACACGCAGACCCAGCCGTCCCGGTACTTCTCCCCATCCCCCGTGGTGTCGATCCTGGCGTCCAAGGGGTGTTTCTGGAAGCGCTGCTCCTTCTGCGATATCGGCAAGATGAGCGATACCTATCTGGTCGGTTCGGTGGACCATATCGTCGATGAGATGGAACGGCATGTCGCCGACGGCATCCGCCATTTTCATTTCGTTGACGAAATGTTGTCGGCCAATCTCTTCCGCCGCCTCGCTCGGGAGATCCTTCGTCGCGGCCTTTCCGTCGACTACTATGCCTATGCCCGCCCGACGCGGCACTTCAACCGGGAAACGCTGGAACTGATTGCGGCCTCGGGGTGCAGGTACATCGTCTGGGGGGTGGAGTCGGCCCATGACCGGGTTCTGGGGCTGATCGAGAAAGGCACGAACGTCGCCGACATGACGGAGGTGCTCCGCGCCTCGGCCGCCAGCGGAATCCGCAATCACACTTTCGTCATCGTCGGTTTTCCCGGCGAGACGAAGGAGGAACTCCAGACGACCATGTCGTTCCTCTACGACCTCCGGGAGTCCATTCACGGCGTGCATACCTCGCAATTCCAGCTCAATCAGCACACGCCGATTTTCGACAATCCGTCCCGCTACGGCATCACGGCGGTGCGGCCCGTCGCCGGATCGAGCGAGGTGGACTACGACGTCGCGAGCGGCCTGAGCCGCAAGGAGGCGGCCCGCCTGCTCGACCATTATTCCGAAATCTTCCTGAACGATATCGCCTATGCGAAACCGCTGCTGCAACTGCGCGACCACGCGCTGATTCTTTACGGGCGCTGGAACGAGTTGGGGATGAATCCGAAGCGGCGCGAACCCAGACGGCCGGAACCCCCGACCGCACCCTGAGCGGCTGCGGGCCTGAGTGGCGCGGGATTGATCTGGAAAAGGTTGGCTCCGACGGTAGGACTCGAACCTACGACCAACGGATTAACAGTCCGTCGCTCTACCAACTGAGCTACGTCGGATCACCATGAACAGGCGGGACAATCATCCCGCCTGGGAACGTCGGGTGGCCATCCGGTTGGGAGCCGATGGAGGCACGACCCGGAGTCGAACCGGGGTACACGGATTTGCAGTCCGTTGCATCACCGCTCTGCCATCGCGCCACGCCGGTCGAAAATCCGAAGATCAAGTCCCACCTTCCCAGAATCGCCACCCTCCCCATGTGCGGAGAGACGGCCCTTATATAGGGATGCATGGGGGTGGTCAAGCCCAGGGTCATCGGGCAAACCCGGTCGCCCCTGCTTTTTTTCCATGCTACCCTCCGCGCGGGCAGGGATGGCGGGGAGGAAGCGCGTGGGGGAATACGGGACGACGGCGGGAAACATCCTGATCGGACTCGCCCTTGTCGTGATCGGCGGAATCCTGTTGCGGAGGGCGAGGGCGGGGGCGTTTCGGATGACCCTTGGCGAGGACGGCCGGCTTCTTCCGGTCACGCCCTATGGCCGCGCCACGCTGGCTCTGGTGATGGCGGCGGCGGTGGCGGCGGTGGCCGGAGTCGCCATGGTCCTGGCCGGGAGATAGGCCGTTCGATGGAATGGACCGATCAGGGGATCGTGCTGTCCGTCCGCCGTCACGGAGAGGGGGCGGCCATCGTCTCCCTGTTCACCCCGGAACACGGGCGCTGCTCCGGGTTGGTCCGGGGCGGGGCGGGGAAGGCGCTGCGGGGGGTCCTGATGCCCGGTAACCGCGTTCAGGCGCGTTGGCGGGCGCGGCTCGCCGACCAGCTTGGAACCTTCGTCTGCGAACCGGTGAGCGCCGACGCCGCCTGTCTACTAGTAGACAAATGCCGTCTGGCCTGCCTATCCTCGGCCTGCGCGGTCGCCGAGGCGGGGTTTGCGGAGCGCGAGTCGCATCCGGTGGCCTACCGGGGCTTCCTCGGGCTGCTCGGTGCCCTGGCGCGGCCCGGAGACGGTTGGGCGGCGGATTACGTCCGTTGGGAGGTGGGGGTTCTCGCCGAATTGGGCTATGGGTTGGAACTGGGGCATTGCGCCGCCACCGGCCGCAACGATCAACTGATCTACGTTTCTCCCAAAAGCGGGCAAGCGGTTTCCGCCTCCGCCGGGGAGCCCTATCGCGACCGTCTGTTGCCCTTGCCCGGCTTCGTGGCCGGGGGGGAGGGGGCGTCGTCGCCCGCCGACATAGCCGCCGGACTGCGGCTGACGGGTTACTTCCTTGCGCGGCATGTGTTCACTATGATGCCCCCCGCCCGCATCCGGCTGGCGGATTGTTTCGGGCAAGGATAGGGGACGATGGGAGAAGTCATCGAGACGCCGCTGTCGGACGCGCTGGGGGAGCGTTACCTCGCCTATGCCCTGTCGACCATCGTGTCCCGGTCTCTGCCGGACGTGCGCGACGGCTTGAAGCCGGTTCACCGCCGTCTGCTGTACGCCATGCGCCAGTTGAAATTGGACCCGGAGTCCGGGTTCAAGAAATGCGCCCGGGTGGTGGGCGATGTGATCGGCAAGTATCACCCCCACGGCGATGTCGCTGTCTACGACACCATGGTCCGGCTGGCCCAGGAGTTCGCCGTGCGCTACCCGCTGGTGGAGGGGCAGGGGAACTTCGGCAACATCGACGGCGATAACGCGGCGGCCATGCGCTACACCGAGGCGCGGCTGACCCCGGTGGCCTGGGCGTTGATGGAGGGGCTGGACGAGGACTCGGTGGACTTCCGCGCGACCTATGACGGGGAGGACCACGAGCCGGTGGTGATGCCCTCGGCGTTCCCGAACCTGCTCGCCAACGGCTCGACCGGGATCGCCGTGGGAATGGCGACCAACATTCCTCCCCACAACGTGGGCGAACTGGCGGACGCGCTCCTCTATCTGATCCGCCATCCCGATTGCGGGGTGGCGGACCTGGCGGGGCTGGTGCGGGGGCCGGATTTCCCGACCGGCGGCGTGCTGGTGGAGAGCCCGGAAAACATTCTGGAGGCCTATGCGACCGGGCGCGGCAGCTTCCGCCTCCGGGCCAGATGGGAAGTGGAGAAGTTGTCCCACGGCCTCTATCAGGTCGCCGTCACCGAAATCCCCTACCAGATCCAGAAGGCGAAGCTGATCGAGCGCGTGGCCGAGTTGTTGGCGGTGAAAAAGCTGACTCTGCTGGGCGACATCCGCGACGAGTCCACCGAAACCGTCCGGGTGGTGCTGGAGCCGAAAAGCCGCGCCGTCGAGCCCGAACACATGATGGAACAGCTTTTCCGTCAAACGGATATGGAGACAAAGTTCAGTCTCAACATGAACGTCCTCGATGCGGATTGCGTGCCCCGGGTGATGAGCCTGAAGGAGGCGTTGCGGGCGTTTCTCGACCACCGGCATGTGGTTCTCGTCCGCCGTGGCCGCCACCGGCTGGAAAAGATCGCCCATCGGCTGGAGGTGCTGGCGGGCTATCTGGCGGCCTATCTGAACCTGGACGAGGTCATCCGCATCATCCGGGAGGAGGACGAGCCCAAGCCCGCCCTGATGGCCGCGTTCTCCCTCAGCGATCCCCAGGCGGAGGCCATCCTCAATATGCGCCTGCGCAGCCTCCGCAGGCTGGAGGAGATGCAGATCCGCTCCGAGAGCGATTCCCTGACCGCCGAGAAGGCCGGGCTGGAAACCCTGCTGGCCGACGAGGGGGAACGGTGGAAGAAGATCACGGATGAGATCAAGGACATCCGCAAGCGCTTTGGCATATCAACGAAATCAGGCCGCCGGCGAACGGAGATCGGCGGCCCGGCCGCGGCGATCGAGGTTCCCGAGGACGCTCTGGTCGAGCGGGAGCCCATCACCGTGATCCTGTCGGAAAAGGGCTGGCTGCGGGCGGTCAAGGGGCACGGGGAGACCGACCTCAAGTTCAAGGACGGCGACACGCTGAAATTCGCCCTGGCCGCCAGCACCACCGACCGGATTCTGCTCTTCGGCACCAACGGCCGCTTCTATACCCTGTCCGGCGACAAACTGCCGCGCGGCCGGGGGCATGGCGAGCCGGTGCGTCTGACGATCGATCTGCCCAATGACGCCGACGTGGCCGCGATGCTGATCCACCGGCCCGGCCACAGGCTGCTGCTGGCCTCGGCGAAGGGGCGGGGGTTCATCGTCGAGGAGGACGATCTGCTGGCCCAGACCCGCAACGGGAGACGAGTCCTCGACCTCGGCGACGGCGACCGGGGGCGCTTCTGCGCGCCGGTCGCCGGCGACGCGGTCGCGGTCATCGGGGAAAACCGGCGGATGCTGGTGTTCGCCCTCGACGAGGTTCCGCTCATGACGCGGGGACGGGGGGTGACGTTGCAGCGTTACCACGGCGGCGAGATGGCGGACATCAAGACCTTCACCCTGGCCGACGGCCTGTCCTACCGCTTCGGCAACGGCACCCGGATCGAGAACGACCTGCGGAGCTGGCTCGGCAAACGGGGGCAGACCGGGCGCATGCCGCCGAACGGATTTTCGAAAACCAACAAATTCGGGCTGTAGATATCGGGGTTCCGATTCGGCGGCGGCCTGTGCTACCCTCCCGCCGCCCGCCCCGCTGCCCACAGGGGGGGCCACAAGAGGGGGGGAAAGAAACCGATGAACCTTTCGCCGCGAGATACGGAGAAGCTGATTGTGTCCCTGGCGGCGATGGTGGCGCGTCGTCGTCTGGAGCGCGGGGTCCGGCTCAACTACCCCGAGGCCGTCGCCCTGATCGCCGATCACGTCGTCGAGGGCGCGCGCGATGGCCGCGATCCCGCCGATCTGGCGCGGGAAGGGGGGAACATCCTCGGCCGCGAGCAGGTCATGGAGGGGATTGCGGAGATGATCCCCGAGGTCCAGGTCGAGGCCACGTTCCCCGATGGAACCAGACTGGTGACCGTTCCCCACCCGATTCGCTGAGAGCCTGAGAGGCGGTATCCATGATTCCCGGTGAAATTTTCCTCGCCCCGAGCGGGATCACCCTCAACGAGGGGCGCGAGACGCTGACAATAGCGGTCAAGAACGTCGGCGACCGTCCGATTCGGGTCGGTTCCCACTATCATTTCTTCGAGGTCAACGCCGCCTTGCGCTTTGACCGCGACGCGGTGCGTGGCTACCGGCTGGACATCGTGCCCGGCTCCGTCACCGTCTTCCCCCCCGGAGAGATGACCGAGGTCAGTCTGGTGAAATACGCCGGAGACCGGGTGGTCTGGGGATTCAGCGGTCATTTCCACGGCCAGTTGAAGGCCAGTTGAAGGCTAAGTTTAAGGCCAAGTTTAAGGATTAAGAGGCCATGGCGTTCGAACTTGACAGGGCTTCCTACGTCGCCCGTTTCGGCCCCACGACGGGCGACCGGGTGCGCCTCGCCGATACCGAACTGATCATCCGGGTGGAGGAGGACCGCACGGTCCATGGCGAGGAGGCGACGTTCGGCGTCGGCGGGGTCGTCCGCGACGGCATGGGCCAGTCCCAGGCGACCTACAAGAAGGGGGCCGTGGACACGGTGATCACCAACGCCCTGATCGTCGATCATTGGGGAATCGTCAAGGCCGACATCGGGATCAAGGACGGCCGGATCGACACCATCGGCAAGGCCGGAAACTCCGACGTTCAGCCCAATGTGGACATTCTGATCGGTCCCGGCACGGAAATCATCGCCGGGGAAGGGCGGATCGTCACCGCGGGTGGCATCGACAGCCACGTCAATTTCATCTGCCCGCAACTCGCGGAGGAGGCCCTGTTCTCGGGCGTCACGACCCTTCTCGGCGGCGGCACCGGTCCGGCGGCGGGCAGTCTGGCGTCCACCACCACTCCCGGCCCCTGGCATATCGGCCGCATGTTGCAGGCGGCGGAAGGTCTTCCGGTCAACATGGGCGTCTTCGGCAAGGGCAACTCTTCGCGCCCCGACGGCCTGCGGGAACAGGTCATGGCGGGCGCCTGCGGCCTCGAACTGCACGAGGGGTGGGGCGCGACCCCCGCCGCCATCGACAATTGCCTCGCCGTCGCCGAACTGGTGGACGTCCAGGTCGCCCTCCACACCGATCGGCTGAACGAGTCGGGCTTCGTGGAAGACGTGCTCCAGTCCCTGGGCGGGCGCACCGTGCGGGCGTTTCACGCGCTGGACGTTGATGGAGACAATGCCGACAACGCTGGCACCGTCGGTCGGGGAGATAACGCCGACACCGTCGGCTTGTGCGCCCTGTCCAACGTGCTGCTGTCTTCCGCCGGGGTACTCCGTCCCCCCGCGCCGGGCCCCAGGGGAAACCAGGAGGATATTCTCCACGATCTGGGGGTCATTTCGATCCTCTCCTCCGGGAGTTGGTCGATCGGCCGGGTCGGGGAACTGGTGACGCGCGCTTGGCGCAGCGCCCATCGGATGAAGGTCCGGCGCGGCTCCCTGCCGGAGGAGACGGACGGCGACGACAACCTCCGGGTCAAGCGTTACATCGCCAAGTACACCATCAACCCGGCCATCGCCCACGGCATCGCCCAGCATGTCGGCCCGGAGGATGCGGGTCTCGTGATCGATTTCCAGATGAGGAGCAAAGCCGTTGTGAACCATGTCCTGACGGCCGATGGTGCGGGTTCCCCAGACTGAAATCAGCGGACGGGTCAGACCGTTGGTCTTGGACACGCTCTCCTCGATCGCCTGACGGGAGACGAAGGTGACCGAACTCTGGGTCATGGCCC
>JADGDA010000112.1 GCA_015228695.1 Alphaproteobacteria bacterium | reverse complement strand
CTCGGCGAGCCCTTTCCCCACCAGGACGTTCAAGAAGCGACGGTAGCGATGGTCCCATGGCCCGTATCGGTATCTGACCATGCGGGCCTCAATGCTGTTCCGCTCGAAATCCTGGATGTCCGTTCCCGTGCCGGGGACGCCGCGTGCCTCCAGGGCACGTTCCAGATACGCGGGGTATCGGAGCAGAAAGTCCAGTTTGGCGAGCTTGGTGAGTCCCTCGACGGCATGGCCGCCGCTACGGCCGGCGAACGCGTCCAGCAGGATCAGCAATCTGCCCAGGTGAAGGGAATCGTCTCCTTCCAGCCAATTGACGATCTCAGGCAGAGTGGTCATCTCCGCCTCCTCTGCCAACTGTGCGCCGCTCACTCCACCAGACCTTACACTCTTCGGTCAGCAACCCGCCGGCGCCCTCCAGATGTTCCTTCCTGCACCCGAACAGTTGCGCCCTTTCGGCTGCCCAGGTGGCTTCGGCCTTCTCTCGAAAGGCCGTCAGCATCTCAGGTCCATAGGGACTGTCGGGTTTCCGCGTCGCGGTCTCGGCTCCCCGGGCGTCCCGCAATGCGAAATGTTCGAAGTGTGCCAAACGACGATTTGCCTCGGCCAGTCCGAACCTTTCCTTCCACCTGAGAAAGGTCGCGTCCAGCGAGGCGACGTTGTCCTTCATCTGGTCGATCTCGCCGGGGCTGATGGTCCCTGCGGCCATCTTCATCACCATGCGGGTCAGGCCGGGCGGGATGCTGTCGCGTTCGAGAAAATCGGCGATGGTGAGGAGTTCCTCCATCTCCCCCACCACCGGGATGGAGGCAAGCGTGGACTGGACCCTCTCCGGACCGACGCGCTTTCCCGCGATGCGCAGAGAACCGAGCAGGGCGCCGAAATCGGATGAGACCTCATGACGCGCGAGGATGTCCCGATCCATGGACAGCGAACTGGCGTCCAACACGTCGGCCTTGAGCAGACGCGCCAATGCCATCAGCCGGTCGAGCGGAACGTTTGCAAACTGCGGAAATTCGCCGAACGCGAAAGGAAGCTCCAGATCGAGTTGGTCGATGCCGATCTTCCGTTCCTCGATGGAAACCTTGGCGAGCGTGGCCATGACGTCCCCGACCGGATACCCCAATCCATCGGCGAAGTCCCTGACGTAACGCCGAACGGAATGCCTCTGGCCAAGGCCGGCCATGCCGGGGTCCTCGCGGGCGCACTTAAGGACGACTCGAATGTCTTCGCTTCCCGTTCCCTCGAAAAAGACGAGGTTGGTGGCAAGAACGAAGGCCTCCAACCGGTCGGAGAACATGCGGTCGCGCCGGCAGAAATGGGCCAACGCGCCGGTGACGGTCTCGTCGCTCGACTTGATCGGCGCTTGGTCAAGCTCGCGCGTCTTGACCTGGATAGCCACGAAGCTGCCGTTTTTCTTCTCCACGAGCAGATCCTCTATCTGCTCGCAGTAAATGGCCGCCATGTCCGTTTCCGCACGCAGGAGACCCAGCGCCTTGAGGGCCGTATAGGTGATTTGGTAGCGGAACCGTCGGAGGACTTCATCCCCCCGGTCATCGCTGTCCATAGCCTCGGCTGGTGATTGGTGCGTCACTGACGGCGGCCTCTCCGCAGGTTGTCTCAACGGAGAGTAGCGTACCTACCGGCGGGCGTAAACCTGACGAACCCGTTTAGCATCACTTGTCGGCTTGGTTGCCTGCGGGAACAAAGTCATTGTCACCTGACCGCCTTTTGCTCCTCGTCTGACGGCCTAATACGCAGAAGCACATGTTCGGCGATTCCCCCACATGGATCCATGGATGCATGAACGTGCCCCAGCAATTTGGCACGGCCCATCAGACCTCGATGACGAGGTCCTCGCGGAACCGCGGGTTCGGCTCGGAAGGCAGGTATCCCCTCGGGTTGCACACGACCCTCGTCGAGCCGATCATGTAGTCGAAGCTGTCGTGGACGTGCCCATGCACCCAAAGTGCGGGCTGGGTCTGCTCGATGAGCCAGTCGAGGTTCGACGCGTAGGCCGCCGACAGCGTGTCCTCTGCGTACTTGGCGGGGACAGACCTCCGTGACGGGGCATGGTGGGTCACGACCACTGTCGGACCGTCGAACGGGACGGCCAGCCGTTCTCGGAGCCAGGCGACCGAAGTTTGGTGGATCACCCCCGCGTCCTTGGGCCTGAAGCGACGGTAGCCGTCTTCTGCCACCCGAATGATGCGGAAATCCGTCATGCCGTCGGCGCAACGGGCGGCATCCAGCTTCATGCGGCTGTCGTCGTCGCCGGCGAACAGGCGGAAGTCGGTCCAGAGGGTGCACCCCAGCACCCGGACGCCCGCGACGATCGTCTCCTGCCGCTCCAGCAGGGTGACCCCAAGACGCTCGGCGGCGGGACGGGTCTTCTCCAGTGTGGATTCGACTTTGCCGCCGTAGTGCTCGTGATTTCCGAGCACGGCTACGACCGGGCATCCGAAGGTTTCGCGGGCATCCCCCACGGAGGCGGGCAGGCATCGGTTCTTGGTGTAGACGTCCCCCGCCAGCACGGTGAAGTCCGCACCCGTCTTGGGTGGGACCCACGGGCCGAATTCAAGGTGCAGGTCGGAATACACGGCGATGCGGGGCATGGGCCTTGCGGGGGTGGCTGCGGACAGGGGGGATTCTAGCGCGTCTGGCGGGAAAGCCCAGCCCTGGGGCCGGCTACGTTCACTTCCGCACCCATATCCCCTGAAGCCCTCTCAGGCTGATCCGCACGGCCTCGGAGCGCAATGATGTCCGCAGGGTCCAGGACGGTTGGAATCGTCCCGGTGACGCTTGCGTCCTCGTCACGCCTAGTCCCTTGCAATGTTAGGGGGCACCTTGGTTTGAATTACGTCGATCAAGGAGAATATCGTGACCACCCTCAGCACCCAGGATTTGGCGCTCGCCATTCAGAAAAAGGAAGTTGAGGAGCGTCAGGAAATGATCTGGCGGTTGATCCAATCGTCGTTCATCGGCTGTACGGTTTTAAATGTGGCCCATTTCCTTAGCTACACGCCCATCGGAGCCGGCGAGAGCGTCGCCGGGGGCGCCGTTGTCGGTGCGCTCTATGTCACTTGGAAAGATATCATTGGCACGATCAGGGCGGCGGCCCGACGCGATATCCCAGACGAGTTCATCGCTGAACTCCAGCAGAAGGCGGCTGAGATCAGCGCATACCGAAATGGAAGGGGCGTGTGGATCGTTCGCGACCCTACCGAAGCCTCCCCTCGGGTCATGAGTCCGGGCGACTTTGCTCAGTATGAAAAACTTCTCGCATCCGAAGGAAGAGCGCTGGACCGGCTCCAGCTCGACGGTGAGAGGCTCACCTACAGCCGATACGTTGGCGGGAAACTGCACGCTGCCGACGGACAACCCGCCGTCACTGTCCTGAACCTGAAAACCGGCGAAAAGCACTCGAAATTTTTCGAGAACGGCATCAGCACCGGTATCGACAAAGCGGAGGCTAGATTGCCGATTAGGAAGCCGTAGTGGGACGAACCGCCCAAGTACGACTGACGCTGACCCATGTCGCTCTATCTTCAATGGCGGCGGGGTGACGCCGATTTTGAAGGGAAACCCAGCCCCGGGGCCGGCTCCGTTCACATCCCTGGCACCCGAATCCCCTGAAGTTCCCTCAGGCTGATCCGCACGGCCTCGGAGCGCACGGCCTCCGTGAAGTCCTGTTCCGTGGGTGCCCTCCAATCCGGATCGATCTCGCACGCGGCGCCGAAGACGAGGAGCGTCAGCGCGAGGCATCCGGCGTCGATGGTCGCGTACTCGCCCGAAAATCTCGCCCCGCTCGACAACCCGGCGCCGATTCGGACGCAGCCCGGGTGGTAGACCCGCAGCTCCCCGCTCGCCGTGTCGTTCCCGAACCCGAGAGCCAGGTAACGGTGCCCCTCGTCCGACCCCGAATAGGCCTCCCACTCGCAGCCGGCACGCCCCACGGCGGAAACCGCTGCCACGAAGGCGATCGTCATGTCGATTTCGTCCGGTTCCATCTCGCCCTCGGGAATGCCTCCCGATATGAGCGCGGACGCCCGCAGGCGGCAACCCTAATGGGCCGCCATCGCGACCCGCACCTCAAGCTCGGCCAAGTCGCCGATCCCCAGCCTGAGCATTTCGCCCTCCAGCCGCTCGCGGCCTCCGTCCAGCTCGACGCCGACCTCGGGGACACGGTCGCCACGGTAGACGTGCCAGCCTCCGAAAAGCCGCCGCAAGCGGTTCTCGAAGGTCTTCGGGTTGCGGATCTCCAGCCGTTTGACGCAAACGCCTGTCAGGGTGGCTCCCACATCGATCTCCAACCCTCCGGGCTCGACTTCGGCGAGGACAAGCGGCAACAGGGAGGAATGGACCCACAAAGAGCGGATACCCATCACCACCCCAAGGAAGACCAACCGAGCGTCGTCTCCCCACAAGCGAGTCGCCAACAGCTTCATGGTGGCGATGGCCGTGACGACGTCGTCGGCATCGTCGCGGTGAACGTATGCGGGACGCCCGGACATGGCCGAAGCCACGTCATGGACCCAGTCCCCTTCACGGAAGCGGGCTACTCCTGCCAGGCGCATCCGTTCGTCAAGGACGGCGATCAAGGCGGGGGAGTTCCAACCGTCCTTAACGACCAGCGTAGACACGCCGTCAGGAAGGTCCCTGCCGTCGAGGGCCGCTTGGTAGCGGTGCAGGTCGGACACGGCAATATTGCCGGCGAAAGGAGTGTGAAGCTCCACAAGCACGCCATCTGCCTCGCAGCCTCGCACCCGGCCGCCCGGAGTGGAGATCCACCCGCCACGCTCGCGGACCAGTTTGAGAGCCTGCTCGGCCGCGGCCTCGGCTTTGGCCTGCACGAAGATCGGCGTGCCCATCCTTCCCTCCGCTCAAATCAGGTGTGGCAGAGACATCGGGACGGACGCTAATTCGAAATGCGGCTCCGGGAATGGGTCTTCATCAAACACAGGGGACGACATCTCCAGCCAAGAACGGCTCCCGGCCAACGCCTTCCATTCCGCCGCGAGGGACGTCGCCGCATCGGGACGAATGCGGGGATCGGGGGCCTCGGCCTCGGCGTTGAGTTCGCGAGCAATCCTACGCTGCGAGAGGAGATCTCCGTCCGCCGCCGCGCACCAAGTCCAAAGCAAGGTGACGTCCCTGGGGCAGCCACGTGCAGCGAGGCGGCGGGCGATCTCGGCGTAAAGGGCGGCCGACCGGGCCACCTGGGCGGTGTCCAACAGCATCATCAGGATCGCGTCCGGAGCGACGTGGTCAGGCGTGAAGTAGGCGAGCCGGGCCGCCGTGCTGGTCATCAGGTAGCCCCAAGGCGGAGGCGGGGACAGCCAGCCGCGGCCGAAGAAGGCTCCGGTCAGGATGCGGGGTACGGACGCACGCTCAGGCATGGCATCCCCTTGTGTGTGCAAGTTGGCACCAGCCTGCAGGGACCCACGGGAGACGTCAACGCGAAAACATCGGCCAAAACCAAAGCTTTAGGAGCTGACGCCGGGTAATCGAGCGCGCCAGGATGAATTCATGGAGCCATGGGTTCATGGATCCTTGAGTGAGGCAGGCGGGAGGCGTCTATGAAGGTGGTGTCAGTGGTGAGCCGCAAGGGGGGCTCAGGCAAGAGCACGGTCGCGACCGCCCTTGCGGGGACATTCGCGACCGGTGGGGTGCCGTCGGCCATCGTCGATCTCGACCCCCAAGGTTCCGCCTCCGCGTGGGGCAGTTCGCGGCCGGCCGATCGGGCCTCTGTGGAGGTGGTCGTGGCCAAGCCTGCCAACCTGGGAGAGGTCCTCGGCGGGTTGCGTGCCCGCGGCGTCGCCATGACCATCGTGGACACGCCCCCGCACAACGATGCCGCGGTGGCGGGAGCGTTGGCGTTCGCGGACGTGGTGCTGATGCCGGCCCTGCCGTCCGCCTTCGACCTGCACGCGCTTGCCTCCCAATTGGAAGGGGTCGTGCAGTCCCGGAAGCCCGCCCTCGCCATCCTCAATTCGGTGACGCCGAACACGGTCGGCCTTCGGGAGGCCCAGGCTGCCGTCGCGGCGATGGGGCTGCAACTCCTCGCGGTTTGTCGCCGGATGGCGTGGCAATACGCGGCGGCCCGTGGTCTGTCCCCGACGGAGTTGGAACCCCGCGGCGAGGCCGCGAACGAGACGCGCGCGATCTGCGAGGCGGTGATCAAGATGCTGGATGGAGAGGGCCGATGACCGAAGGGATGTTCAAGGGGTTCCTGGAGAAGGCGAAGGCCAAGTCCGATTGCGAGCGGCTGCTCGATCAGCCCGACGACGGCACCTTCAGGCACCTGCAGGTCCGGTTGGCCTCGAAGGACGCTAAAAGGATCCGATGCCAAGCTGACGAACGGAACCTTTCAATTCAGGACGCACTCGTCCTGGCGGTGAACAACTTGATGCTGGAGTGGGGTCAGCAGCCTGTGTCGAACCCCGGCACCGCCAAGCGGAAGAAGGACTGACCGATTACCCCAACGCCTTGGCCAGCCTGCGGGTCCTAAGATGGGTGTACCTGATGACCATCTCGTGCCTTAGGTGTCCGGAGATGCTCATGATCTCCACCTCGCGCAGGTCGGTCCTCTCGAAGAGCCTTGAGATCGCCTCGTGGCGGAGGTCGTGCCACCTGAGGTCAGGGAACTCCTCATCCTTGACAACGTCCCGGAATGCATGGCCGAAGGCCCTCGGCGTCTCCACGGGGAAGACCTTCCCCGACTTGGACTTCACGCCGTCCGGAGGCAGCAGCTCCCGGAACGCGGCCACGGCCCTGGTGGAGAGGGGGACGCTTCGCGACCGGTCGTTCTTGGTGCGGTTGAGGAACGCGTAGGGGCTGTCCCCCTCCAGCCAGACTCTGTTCCACTCCAGCCCGGCGAGTTCCGCCTGGCGCATGCATGTCTCGACCGCGAGAACGACGGCCGGCTTGAGCCAGGGCCTCGACGACGTGGCCGCCGCGTCGTAAAGCTTCTTCTCTTCGTCGACGCCGTCGTCCTCAAGAGTCCTGAGACGACGGTTGCGCCCGTTGCCGATCGAGGGACGCACGCCCTCGATGACGGGGTTGGTGACGGAGTTGGGAAAGGCCAGCCTCCACGCCTTATACAGGCAGCTGATCAAATTGAGTCGGTGGAGTGCGGTCTGCGGCGAGCAGACGGCTTCGGGACCCTTCGCGTCGCCGTGCTCGGCGTTGTCCTCGTCAAAAACGTCGCGGCGCCATTCCAGCAAGTCCCACGGTAGGATCGAAGACAGCGACCACGCCCGGAACCCGCAGTTCGTCGGGTCGTCGGCGAGCCAGTATCTCGCATGGCTGACCTAGTTCTTGATGTGCTGGGACCTGCACTTCCGCTTCCCCGTCGTCCGATCGATGGGGGCGATGTGGTCCAAGTACCAAAGCAGGGCCGTTTCGAGGCTGGTGTCCCGGGTCCTGCGATCGTCGACGTAGTCCCGACCGACGATCTTGCCCTCCATTCGGAGCGCCCATTCCTCGGCCTCCTTGTAGGTCTCGAAGGTTCTCGTCCGGCTCACGCCCTTCCGCCGGATCTTGACCCGGTACTGGAAATCTCCACGGTCTTCGATCGTCGCCATGTCTCTCCTCGCGTTCGGCGAGGCAGATACTGGCGCGCTTGGTCAGGCACGTCCGGAGGGTAAATTTCGGTTTTCGGCGATTTTTTGGGACACCGATTCGTAGGATCGCTGTCCCATTTTGTCCCAAATAAGGGAGGCGTCTATCGCTAAGTGCTTGATTTTGTTGGAGCGGGTGAAGGGAATCGAACCCT
>JADGDA010000111.1 GCA_015228695.1 Alphaproteobacteria bacterium | reverse complement strand
GTCACAAAACCATCGAAGGTGAGAATATATCTAAGTATAATACTACAATGAAAGTAAAGTAAGCATATAATATAATTTAAAAAAGACACGGCTGTGTTAATGAAAGATGTAAGCCTTGGCTGGAGTCCGACGCATAAGATTCTCAAAAAGTAATAAAACATTTCGCCTAAAAGCCAAAATAAATAATAATTGTGCATTAATAATAAATTGTGTTTTAGCATTGATATTGAGGTAAAAAAAGGCGAATTAGTTGCTATTGTGGGTGCCTCGGGCGCGGTCGTCGAGATCTGGATCGTGCGCGGCTTCATCTCCTCGGGAATCTCCCGCACCAGATCCACGCGGAGCAATCCGTTCACCAGGCTCGCGCCCTGGACACGGATATGGTCGGCCAGCTCGAAACGCCTCTCGAAGGAGCGCCCGGCAATCCCGCGATGGAGATAGGTGACCTCCCTGTCGTCGCCCCGCCCGACGCCGGCCACCACCAGGGAGTTCTGCTTGACGGTAATGGTGATGTCGTCGGGGGAGAAGCCGGCGACCGCCATGGTGATCCCATAGTGGTCATCGTCGGTCTTGTCGATATTGTAGGGCGGATAGGAAAGAGTCGCCTCGTCCATCCGGGACACCGTATCGAACAACTGCCCCATGTGGTCAAAGCCAACGGTCGCACGATAGAGCGGAGACAAATCGAACGCACGCATCATCACATCCTCCTTTGCGAAGCGATATGGACACCGTGGAAACGGATACTTCGATCCCGCACCACGACTGTGTTTCATCCTCAAGCCCCGGGCCCCTCAACTAGGCGACCCGACACACTCCATCTAAGTTACGAACATGACCCCGTCAATGGCGGAACGCAAAAATTACTGATGGAACAGAACGAAGTTGACCCGTTCCGACAGTTTTTCCAACGAGGTCGGTTTCACCAGGAAGGCGTTGACGCCCAATTTTCCCGCCCGTTTGACGGTTTCCGAATCGGCGTGGTTGCTCAGGAAGATGACGGGAACGTTGCTGT
Source organism: Alphaproteobacteria bacterium (assembly GCA_015228695.1). Taxonomy (GTDB): domain Bacteria; phylum Pseudomonadota; class Alphaproteobacteria; order Rhodospirillales; family Rhodospirillaceae; genus JADGDA01. The sequence goes on along the minus strand of JADGDA010000111.1, from coordinate 6,758 downwards.
TGCCCATGCTCTTGTTGGTCCGCAGGATTTGCAGGAAGGTCAGCCCGTCCATGGGCTCCATCTCGATGTCGCACAGGATGATGTTGGGGATGAAGGCGTTGTTGACCTTGATGGCGGTGACGCCGTCGCCGGCTTCCTCGATCTGACGAAAGCCCATCTTCCGCAGGAACCCGACCACGATCCGGCGGATGAACAACTGATCGTCCACCACCAGGGCCTTCAGGTCGGCATAGGCCGCCTCGGATGAGGCCCGGATCATGGGAATGGACGGTTGGGCGGAGGATGCCGGAGACGGGGTGGCGGGGGGCGCGTCGGGCAGCATCTCCGTGCTTTCCGCCTTCTTGGGCGTGGACAGGGCGTCGATCTTCTCGCGCAACCGCCTCGGCGGCACCGGCTTCAGCACGGTGGCGTTCACGCCGAGTTCCTGCGCCTTCACCATGGTTTCCGGGTCCATGGCGCCGGTCATGAAAATCACCGGCGTCTGGGCGTAGGGGGCCATGGGGTCTTGGTGGAGCCGTCTCAGGAATTCGAGCCCGTCCACGGGAGACATCTTGATATCGCAGATCACGAGATCGGGCTTGTGGGCCACCACGGCGTCGAACCCGGCCCCGCCTTCTGCGGCGGTGATGACGTTGACCACGCCCATCTGGACAAGCATTTTCGAAACGATGCTTCTCACGAATTCCTGATCGTCGATGACGACGATGGTCAACGTGCCGTAGTCGATATCCGCCATGCCTTCAACCGTCCCCGATGCCGTCCCCCGATGCCGGAAAGACCAGAGTAGTCGGAGCGGCGGCCCCTGGGAAGTCCGGAAATTTCGCTCATCGCGTCAGCAGCATGGCGGTCAGCACGGCGACCAGAATCCAGGGAACGACGACCGCCGCCATGCCCCCGTAGGAACGTCGGCCGGTCAACTGGGCCACCGTGTCGGGGTGCAGTTTCAGGCCGCCGGACCGGAACATGGCGGCGGTATGCTCGGAGTGTTCAAGCAGCTTGGGCAGGCGGCCGAGGGAGGTGATGACGTCCGAGGTTATCTGGCGCAGCTTCGCCTCGGGACCCAGGGTGTCGCGGATCCAGTCCTCGATCAGGGGACGGGCCAGGGTCCACATGTTGACGTCGGGGCTGAGGGAACGGCCGACGCCCTCGGCGGTGATCATGGTCTTTTGCAGTAAGAGGAGCTGGGGCTGCGCCTCCATGCCGAAGGTTTCCGTCACCTTGAACATGTGGCCGAGCAGGCGGCCGATGGAAATCTCGTTCATCGGCCTGCCGAAGATCGGTTCGCCGACGGAGCGCGCCGCCTGGGTAAAGGCGTCGATGGAACGGTCGGCGGGCACGTATCCGGCCTCGAAATGGATTTCCGCCACCCGGCGGTAATTCCCGGTCAGAAACCCCATCAGCATCTCGCCCAGATAGCGGCGGGTGTCGCGGTCGACACGCCCGGTGATGCCGAAATCCACCAGGACGATCTCGCCCCGCTGACCGACGAACATGTTTCCGGGGTGCATGTCGCCGTGGAAAAAGCCGTCGCGGAACACCATGTTGAAGAACGCGGCGGCGGATTTGGCGACCACCTCCCGAGGCTCGAAACCGGCGGCGATCAGCCGGTCCCGCTCGTCGATGGGAATGCCGTAGACCCGTTCCACCGTCAACACGTTCTGCGACGTCCTTTCCCAATCCACCGCCGGAATGCGGAAGGTGGAGTCGTCCGTGAAATTGTCGCTCATCTCGGCGGCGGCGGCGGCCTCGAAGCGGAGGTCCATTTCCATCTCGACGGTGGCTTCGAAGGTCCGCACCGCCTCGCTCGGTTTCAGGCGGCGGAAATCGGGCTGGGTGCGCTCGACGATGTCGGCCAGCCAGTTCAGAACGTCGATGTCGCGGGCGAAGGCGCCCTTCACGTCGGGGCGCAGCACCTTGATCGCCACGTTCCTGCCGTCGGTCGTCACCCCGAAATGGACCTGGGCGATGGAGGCCGCCGCCACCGGCTCGGCCTCGAAGCTCGAAAACAGTTCCTCCAGGGGACGGCCCAGGTCCTCCTCGATGATGCGGCGCGCCTCCTCGCTCGGAAAGGGCTTCAGGCGGTCCTGGAGGGAGGTCATATCGGCCGCCACCTCCTCGCCGATCAGGTCGGGGCGGGTGGAGAGGGTCTGCCCCAGCTTGATGAAGCTCGGCCCCAGTTCCACCATGGCCGCCGCCAGCCTCTGGCCGGGCCGGCCGGGGGGAGGCTTGCGGGTGGTCAGCTTGGCGAAAAAGGCGAGATCACGGACCGCCCCCACCCGCTCCAGCGGAAACAGGGCGTCATAGCGCGCCAGGACTCGAACGATGTGGATCAGGCGGAAGATGTTGCGGATGGAGCGGATCATTGTGTCAGCACATCGGCGCTCAGGTACGCCACGCCGAATGCATGGCGGCGATTCCGCCCGAGAGATTCCTGTGCTTGGCCTGGGACAATCCGGCGGCGGCGATGCGCCGGCTCAACTCCTCCTGGGGCGGGAAGCGCCGGATGCTCTCCACCAAATACTGATAGGCGTCGCCGTCGCCGGCCACGATCCGGCCCATCCGGGGCAGAACGGCGAAGGAATACCGGTCGTAAAGCTCCCTCAGAACGGGCAGGACCACCCGGCTGAATTCCAGGCACATGAAGCGGCCGCCGGGCTTGAGCACCCTGTGGGCCTCCTTCAGGGCCGCGTCGATGCGGGTGACGTTGCGCAGGCCGAAGGCGATGGTGTACACGTCGAAGCTGCGGTCGGGAAACGGCAGGGCCTCGGCATCGCCGCAAACCCATTCGAGACCGGCCACCCGGCCCTGGTCGATGGCGCGGTTCCGTCCCACCTCCAGCATCCCGGCGTTGAGGTCGCAGATCGTCACCCCGCCGAGGGCGCCGACCTCCGGAGACCCGTCCGCCCCGGCGAGTTTCGCCGCCTTCGCCGCTTGGCGATCCAGAAACCGGAACGCGATGTCGCCGGTCCCGCCGGCCACGTCCAGCAGGAGCATGCCGGGGCGGGGATCGATCCAGTCGATGAACCTCGCCTTCCACAACCGGTGAATCCCCCCGCTCATGAGGTCGTTCATCAGGTCGTAGCGGGACGCCACCGAATCGAAGACGGCGTTGACCATGGAGACTTTTTCCTCGGCGGGCACGGTGCGGAAGCCGAAGTGAGTCGTCTCGGGAGATGAGTCGCGCGTATTGTCCATGGCGCGGGAAGATAACCGAAGGCGATCCGGAATGACAAAGGAATCCTCCGGGATGTTCACCAATGACGGGGAGAGGCCCCATGCCTGAGCTGCCCGAGGTGGAGACGGTGCGGAGCGGCCTCGCCGCCGTCTGGATCGGCCATCGTCTGATCCGGGTGGAGGCGCGCCGGCCGGACCTGCGGCGTCCCTTCCCGCCCGCTTTCTCCGACCGGTTGCGGGGACGGAGGGTGGAGACGGTCGAGAGGCGGGCCAAATACCTGCTGGCCACGCTCGACGGAGACCTTGTCCTGCTGATCCACCTGGGGATGTCGGGACGGATGACGATCGCCGGGGCTCCCGCGGCGGTTCCCGGCCCCCATGACCATGTGCTGTTCGAGTCGGAGACGGGAACCGTCGTCACCTACGCCGATCCCCGACGATTCGGCCTGATGGACCTCATGGACCGCGCGGAGCGGGACGGACACCCGCTCCTCCGGGACCTGGGGCCGGAGCCTCTGGACCCGGCGTTCGACGGCGCCCTCCTCCAGTCCCTCCTCCATGGGCGGAAAACCCCGATCAAGACCGCCCTGATGGATCAGCGGGTGCTGGCGGGGGTGGGCAACATCTATGCCTGCGAAGCCCTGCACCGCGCGGGAATCGCGCCCGGACGGGAGGCCGGGAGCGTGCGCGGGGAACAGGCGTCACGGCTTGCCGAATCGATTCGGACGGTACTGGAGGAGGCGATCGCGGCGGGCGGCTCCTCCTTGCGCGACCACGTGCGCCCCTCGGGAGAAATCGGGTATTTCCAGCATCGCTTCGCCGTCTACGGCCGCGAGGGGAAACCCTGCGCGGAGTGTGTCTGCGACGGGGCCGACGCCGTCCGCAGGGAGGTCATGAACGGACGCGCCACTTTTTTCTGTGCCCGCAAACAAAGGTGAGTTAAGAGCCTTCGCCATGGCGACCTTTTTCAAACCGGCGCTGTGCGCCCTGGCGATCCTCGTTGCCGCCGCAAGTTCGTCCGGAGTCCGGGCCGGCGGGAGCGGCGCCGACGCGGGGTTTCTCTCCGGAATAGAGGACCTGCCCCTGATGGAGGGGCTGACCGAGCGGCTCGACGCCGGTTCCACGTTCGATACGCCCGCGGGCCGATTCGTCGAGGCGTATGCCACGGGCGGGAGGGCGACCCGGCGCCAGATCGAGGATTTTTACGCGGCGACCCTGCCCCAGCTCGGCTGGGCGGCCTCGGGAAGGCTCGCCTTCCGCCGCGACGGGGAGACCCTCCGGATCGAAATCCTCGGCGGAAAGCCTCCGTACACGATTCGCTTCGCGCTCGCCCCGGAATGACCGGAGTCCATCCATGCCCTTTGAAACGCTGCTGACCGAGGCCAGGGGAAACGTTGGCCTGATCACCCTCAACCGGCCGAGGGAATTCAACGCCCTCAACTCCGTGCTGATCCGGGAGCTGGCCCGGGCGGTCGATGTCTTCGAGGACGATCCGGAGATCGGGGTTCTGGTGCTCACCGGAGGCCTGAAAGCCTTCGCCGCCGGAGCGGACATCAAGGAGATGGCGGAAAAATCCTTCATGGACTGCTATCTGGAGGATTTCATCACCGTCGGCTGGGAGCGCGTGGCGAAGTGCCGCAAGCCGGTCATCGCGGCGGTGGCCGGGTATGCCCTGGGCGGAGGATGCGAGGTCGCCATGATGTGCGATTTCATCATCGCCGCCGATAACGCCCGTTTCGGCCTGCCCGAGATCACCGTCGGCACCATTCCCGGAGCCGGAGGAACCCAACGGCTGGTGCGGGCGGTCGGAAAATCCCTGGCCATGGACATGTGTCTGACCGGCAGGCAGATCGACGCGGAGGAGGCCCTGCGGGCCGGTTTGGTCAGCCGCGTGGTTCCCGTCGCCGATCTGATCGAGGAGACGCTCGCCGTCGCCCGCGCCATCGCCGACCGGTCGCGCCCGATGGCCATGCTGGCGAAGGAGTCGGTCAACCGGGCGTTCGAGGTCAGCCTGTCGGAGGGAATCCGATTCGAACGCCGCCTGTTCCACGCCACCTTCGCCACCGAGGACCAGAAGGAGGGCATGAGCGCCTTCGTGGAAAAGCGAACCCCCGCATGGCGGAATCGGTGAGCTTCCTGTTGACGTAAGCCCTTGCCGCACCTATAACCCCGCTTCGTCCCTCAAGAAGGTTTACAGGGTTTCATATGGCCAACCACCCGTCGACAGAGAAGCGAATCCGCCGCAACGCCCGCCGTGCCGTCATCAACCGCTCCCGAGTGAGCCGCATCCGCACGCTGCTGCGAAAGGTCGAGGCCGCCATCAGCGCCGGCGACAAGACCGAAGCCAAGGCCGCGTTCGATATCGCCATTCCGGAAATGATGCGCGGGAACAACAAGGGCATCGGTCACCGCAACACCACCGCCCGCACCATGTCCCGCCTGTCGGCGCGCATCAAGGCCCTCTGAGCGCTCCTTGCCCCGAACCGAATGGAAACAGCCGGAAGCGCCTTGCGTTTCCGGCTGTTCCTGCTCGTAAGCCGCCCTTAACACGCGAAATTCGCGCTATTTCCACCCGATGGCGACGTCAAGGACAAAACTTTTTCCAGATGAATTTTTGCCATTTGCCTTTGCTCCCGGCCATGGGTAACGTTCGGTCCGACGGAGGGGGATATCCGTCCGGCGAGAGTCTCGTTCTTCAAGACGCGCCGCATTCGTAAGTCATGTATCTCCTTGCGGGAGCCGAATAAGGCGCGATGGCAAGTATATTGTCCGCTTCTTTGGTGGCTTCGTTTTTTGTTTGGCTGATTGAGATTTGGCGAAGTGTTGCCGTTTCGATGAATGCTTTTGACCATATTTCACTGTTGCCCGGCACCGGCTCCGAACATCGGGACGAACGATGACGCACGATGACGATGCGAAGGGCGTTTCGACCCAGTGGGAATTGATCCGGGGAGCGCTGCGCCGCGAGGTCGGCGACGCCGCTTTCAAGAGCTGGGTCGCGCCGATGACCCTGGCCGGCGTCCGCGACGGCGAGGTCCGCCTGAGCGTGCCGACCCGGTTCATGCGCGACTGGGTGATGACCCACTACGCGGAGCGTATCCGCGCCCTGTGGAGCCGCGAAGCCCCCGGCGTCACCGGAGTCGATTTCGTCGTCCAGTCCGGACCGCTCCGCTCCCTGCCCACGGCGCCGGGCGAGCCGGAACCGGAACCGGAGCGGGCACTTCCCCAGACCGGACCCCAGGCCGGAATCGAGTCGCTGTCCGTGGACGAACGGGACAGCATTCCGGCGTCCCTGGACCAGCGCTTCGTCTTTTCCAATTTCGTCGTCGGCAAGCCCAACGAGTTCGCCTACGCGGCCGCCCGCCGGGTCGCCGAGTCGTCCACCGTTTCGTTCAATCCCCTGTTCCTGTACGGCGGGGTGGGGCTGGGCAAGACCCACCTTATGCATGCCATCGCCTGGCACATCCATGAGCGCGATCCCAGGCGGAAGGTCATCTACCTGTCCGCGGAAAAGTTCATGTACCGCTTCGTGCGGGCGCTCCGCTTCCAGGACACCATGGCGTTCAAGGAGCAGTTCCGCTCCG
>JADGDA010000110.1 GCA_015228695.1 Alphaproteobacteria bacterium | reverse complement strand
GAGCACCCGCAAAAGCCACATGTACCCGTCGCCGTCGGCGAACCGCCCGGACAGAATGGGGGACCACCCGGTGACCGCGAGAACGGCCTGGAGCCCGACCAGCCACGCCGCCGCCGCAAGAAGCGTCCCCCTCCCGTGCAGGCCCATCGCCGCCCTCTCGTCGTGTCAACGGCCATTAAGAATGGCCGTTGGAGATTCCCTCAATCTCCGGGCGCGACCGTCCGGCCGCTTGGCTTTCGGCGCAGGAGCGCCGGCCCGCAGTCGCGGGCTTCAGCGGTCATTGGAAATGACCGCTGGTATCAGCGGGCCATCGCCGCCTTGCGGACCGGCGCTTCGAACCATTGGCGCCAGGGCAGCCATTGGTCGATCTGCCGGGCGACAAGGGCGTATCCCTCGCCGTCGGGGTGGACACCGTCGCCCCGCACCAGGGCTTCCTCCCATTCCCGCTCGAAGGCAAGCCGCTGGTACAGGTCCAGATACGGCACCCCCAGCTTTTCCGCCAGATCGGCGTAGGCCTCGTTCAAGCCCGCGATCCGGTCGTTGCGGTAATGGAACACGCTGTTCTTGTTGGAATGCATCGGGTGGCACTCCGGCAGCACGGGCAGGGGGCTGATCCACAGGGTCGGCCTCCAGGCGGAAGCCTCGCCGATCATGGCCTCGGCGCTGGCGAGCGACTCGGTCATCGGAACCCGGATGCCCCGGCTTTCGACGGCGGCCATGTCGTTCAGGCCGAACTGGAACACCAGGGCCCCGCCGTTCCCCAGACGCGGACCCGCCTCGGTCTGCCAACGGACGGCGATATCGGACGAGGTTTCCAGACGGATGCCGAGATTGTAGCAGGCGAATTCCGAACGCCCGCGCCGGACCCGCGAACACAGCCGCCCCGGCCACCCCAGGAGAGTCTCATCCCCGCAACCGAAGGTCGTTCCGTCCCCGATGAAGCATACCTTGGAAACAGTCATCATCCGCACTCCACCCACCACGAGAATAGGCCGAACCGGCCCCTTTTCCCGTGACGGCCGTCACACGGACGGGCGCGGATTACGACGTTCCCTCCATCCGGCCGGCGGACAGAATCACCAGCAGGATCAGGAACACCGGCGTCAGCCCCAGACCCAGATAGAACAGGACATGGAATCCGAGAACAAAGGTGCTGAGATAAACGACGAGCCCCACCACGGCGATGAGCAGGATTCCAAGCGTCTTCAACGTGACCGACATCGCCTTCTCCCCATTGCGCAAACATCCCGTCCAGGGAGGCTACCCCGGCTCCGCCCGTTTGTCCATGCCCCCAAGACGGTCGGTTTCAGACGGGAAGCGAGAAGCCCGCCGGGCCGTTCAAGGCGTAAATCCCCCGCTGGCCGGGGATCGGCCGGAAGCGGTCGGAAATGCCCAGGACGGTTTCCGCTCCACCCAGATACAGGACCCCATCCTCCGACATCGTCTTGGCGACGCTGCCCAAAACCGACGCCTTGGTCGGTTGGTCGAAATAAATGAGCACGTTGCGGCAGAACACCACGTCGAACTGCCCCAGCCCGCGCAGGTCCGACAGCAGGTTCAGTTCCCGATGCTGGACCATCGCGCGGATGGACGGATCGATTTGCCACATGTCGTCGACTTTTTTGAAGTATTTGACGAGAAGCATGATGGGCAGGCCGCGTTGCACCTCGAACTGGGAATAGACCCCGGCACGGGCCTTTTCCAGGATGTCGCGGGAAATATCGGTGGCGACGATATCCACCCTCCACCCGGCGAGCTTGGCCGCCTGCTCTTTCAGCAGCATGGCGATCGAATAGGGCTCCTGCCCGCTGGAGGACGCCGCGCTCCAGATGCGCAGGGTTTTCCGGGCCGCCCGGGCCTGGAGCATGTACGGCAAGACCACGTCGCGAAACTGATCGAAGGGCTTGACGTCACGAAAGAAGAACGACTCGTTGGTTGTCATCGCCTCCGTCGCCTCCCGCACCAGGGTTTCGTCCCTTTGCCGCAGGCCCATGACGAGTTCTTCGAGCCCCTTCAGCCCGCGTTTGCGCGCCACGGGCATCAGGCGGCTTTCGAGAAGATACGCCTTGTCCAGCGTCAGGACGAGACCTGAACGCTCTTTCAACAGATTGGCGACAAAGTTGAAGTCGTCGGGTCTCATCGGGTCACCGCCTTGTCGCGATTTTTCTGATGTACGGCGCAATATCGTCCAGCGCCAGCACGGCCGAGCAAACGCCCGACAGAGCCGTCGCCCCCGGCATGCCCCAGACGATGCTCGACGCCTCGTCCTGGGCGATGACCGTGCCCCCGGCCTTGTGAATCTCCGCGCTGCCCTTGGACCCGTCCACCCCCATGCCGGTCAGGACCACCGCCAGGACGCGGCGGCCGTAGGCGGCGGCCAGACTGCGGAACATGGGGTCCACCGCCGGGCGGCAGTAATTTTCCGGAGGCCCCTTGGCGATCCGCAGGATTTTATCGACGCCCCTGGCCTCGACGGTCATGTGGAAATCACCGGGGGCCACGTAGACCCGCCCCGAACGGACGACTTCACCATCCTGCCCCTCGGCGGCCTCCATCCCGGACAGACGGGTGATGTGCTGCGCCAGAATAGTGGTGAAGGTGGCCGGCATGTGCTGGGTGATGAAGATCGGCTGCTTGACGCCCCCCCCCCCTCTCAAGGCCGAGAGCACCTTGAACAGGGCTTGAGGACCGCCCGTCGAACTGCCGATGGCGATGATCTCGGGCACGTCCTCACCCGGCTTGCACAGAACGATCGGACCCGGTGCCGGACGCGCCAACGGCTCCCTGACCCGCTGGGGAGGAGGGGGAGCGGAGGGAAAGCGGTGGGGGGCGCGCCGGGTGTTCGACCGGCGCACCCCGCCCAACGCCCGGACTTTTTCCAGCAGATCGCGCTTGAAATCCGCGGTTCCGGCAAGCTCCCGCGACGTGGTCGGCTTCGGGATATAGTCGGCGGCCCCGGCCTCAAGCGCGCGCAGGCTGATATCGGCGTTTTGCAGCGTCAGCGTCGAAGCCATGATGATCTGGAGGCCGGGGTCTTTCTCCAGCAACTTGGGCAGGGCGGTCAGGCCGTCCATCACCGGCATTTCGATGTCGAGCACGACCACCTCGACATTGTGGCGGTCGAGGGACTGCACGGCCTGCAAACCGTTGCCGACGGAGGCGACGATTTCAATGGAGGGATCGGACTCGAGCATGCGGGTCACGAGCCCCCGGACCACGGCGGAATCGTCCACGACCATGACGCGATAGGGCCCGTCGGGCTCGGAGCGGCGCGCGCCCATGCCTCCTGGAGGGGAAGCGCCGGGGGGGGAGTTGACGGACACCCAGGCTGTTCCTTTGCCTCTAAAGGAGGCCGACTTGCACGAACTTGGCCTGCAAAATTTCGCTGTCGAAGGGCTTCATGATGTACTCATTCGCCCCGGCGTCAATGGCCTTCTGGATATGCTCGATGTCGTTTTCCGTGGTGCAGAAGACCACGACGGGCTTGTCGCCCCCCGGCATCCCGCGCAGTTGCCGGAGGAACTCCAGCCCGTCCATGACCGGCATGTTCCAGTCGAGAAGAATGGCGTCAGGCATCGACTTGACGCAGGCGTCCAGGGCGACCTGCCCGTCCGCCGCTTCCTCGCAACGAAAATCCAGGTCCTGGAGAATCTTTCTGGCCACCATGCGGATGACCTTCGAATCGTCAACGATGAGACAAGATTTCATTCCACTATCGCGCCTTTCGTGAAACCCCTTGCGGTGTCCACCACGCCCCGGACGCGGGCGTTCCCCCACCTGATTCGTACGTTCTTGCTATAAAGTCCAAAAGCGGCCCCGCGTCAAGAACCACGGCATGTGATTTTGCAATTGCAACGGCGCGAACACTCAAAAGTTGAGCCTCACCCCGCTCCACCGCCGACGACGACCGCGCGCAGCGCCGCCAGCAAGGCGTCGCGGTCGAATTTGGCCACATAGTCGTCGAAGCCGGCGTCGCGCCCCCGGTCGAAGTCCTTCTCCGCCGTGTGCGAGGACAGGGCGATGATCGGGGTGCGTCCCCAGCGTTCATCGGAGCGGATGGCGGCGGCCAGCGAGAAGCCGTCCATTTCCGGCATTTCGATATCGGAGATGACCGCGTCGAAATACAAGCCGCCCTCGCGCAATTGCAGCGCCCGGAAACCGCTCTCCACCGAGGTCACGTCATAGCCCGCGACGGACAGGATCGGAGCGAGGAGGTTGCGGAAGAAATTGCTGTCGTCCACCAGAAGAACCCTGTGCGCCTTGCCGCCGACGTCGCGCATGTCCCCGCTGGCGTTGGTGAACCAGTCGCCGAAGGCCTGCACCAGATAGTACCCCGCGTCGATCACGTCGGTCGCCTTGCCGTTGATGATGGCGGTCCCGATCAGGCCGGGCTGGTCGGCCTTCAGTTCGATCTTCAGGTGATCCTCGATGATGTCCACGATCTCGTCCACCATCAGCCCCATGGTGTGGTCGCGGTCAGCAAACACCAGAACCGGCCGGCGTCCTTCCCCCGACAGATCGAGCTTGGCGTCCATGGAGACCAGGGGCATCAGCCTGCCGCGATACTGGACCACCGGCTTGCCGTGGGAATGCTCGATGCTGGCGAGGTCGACCTCCTCCAACCGGGCGATCAGCGCCAGCGGCACCGTCTTCAGTTCCTGCCCGCTGGCGCGGAAGATCAAGAGCGAGGTCTTCTCCTCGGCCCCCACGTCGCGGCCCGCCTGGGCGTCCATGGCCTGGGCGCCGCCGACGACGGCTTCGCCGGTCGCGGTCGCGATCCCGTTCGGGTCGAGGATCATGATCACGCTGCCGTCGCCCAGGATGGTATTGCCGGAAAACATGCCGATGTGGCGCAGGATGGGAGCAACCGGCTTGACCACGATTTCCTCGGTATCGAACACCCGGTCCACGATGATCCCGAACGAATAGGTGCCGACCTGGGCGACGACGATGAACATCTCCCGCGCGTCCCCCGTCGCGGCGGGGGCGAGCTTGAGAACCTTCGACAGGGACACCAGGGGCAGCAGGCGGTCGCGCAGACGCAGCACCGGAGCATCGTTGATGCGCTCGATCCGGTGCTCGGAATTCTCGGTCGCGCGCACCAGTTCGAGAACGCTGATCTGGGGAATGGCGAAACGTTCACCCGCGCACTCGACGATCAGGGCCGACACGATGGCGAGCGTCAGCGGAATCTTGATGATGAAGGTGGAACCGCGCCCAGCCTGGGTCTTGAGTTCGATCGTTCCCCCGATCTTTTCGATGTTGGTGCGCACCACGTCCATGCCGACGCCCCGGCCGGAGACGGCCGTCACCCTTTCCGCAGTGGACAGGCCCGCGCGGAAAATGAACTGGGCGAGTTGCTGATCGCTCATGCTGTCGGCCTCGTTCTCGCCGACGAGGCCGTTCATGACCGCTTTTTCCTTGATGCGCTTGAGATTCAGCCCACGGCCATCGTCGGCGACCTCGATGATGATGTGGCCGCCTTCGTGGTAGGCGTCGAGTTGGATCAGCCCCACCTCCGGCTTGCCCGCCGCCAGACGGTCCTTGGGCGACTCCAGCCCGTGGTCGGCCGAGTTGCGGATCATGTGGGTGAGCGGGTCCTTGATCAGCTCCAGAACCTGACGGTCGAGTTCGGTTTCCGCCCCCCGCATCTGCAATTCGATCTTCTTGCCCATTTCCAGGGACAGATCGCGGACGATGCGCGGCAGCTTGGCCCAGGCGTTGCCGATGGGCTGCATGCGGGTCTTCATCACGCCTTCCTGGAGGTCGGTGGTGATGTGGGACAGGCGCTGGAGCGGGGCGACGAATTCGGAATCGCCGCTGCCGCGAACCATCTGCAAAAGCTGGTTCCGGGTCAAAACCAGTTCGGAAACCAGCGTCATCAGATTTTCCAGAAGCTCGACGTTGACCCGGATGGTCTGGGCGGCCACCGCCGATTCCTTCGTCCCCCTGCCCTGGGCCTCCTCCTCCGTGGAGGCGGGAGGAACGGGGGCGGAGGGGCGGACCGTGGGCACCGGCATCTTCGACGGCGCGGCCAGATGCGGCACCAGTTCGCCGGTCTCGGCGCTGATCTCGACGGCGGCCTCGACGTGGCGCTCCTTTTCCATTTCCGCCCGGATTTCCTCCTCGGTGGCGGCGTGCTTGCCCTCGGCCAGGGCGGCGTTCACCTCCTCCAGCAACTCGGCAGCCACCGGGAATCCCGCCGCGTCCATCACCGGCCCGGACGCGGCCGGGGGCGGAGCGGCGGCCTTTCGCTTCTTCCCGGCGGGCTTGGGCGCACCGCCCTCGGCAAGAAGGTTCAGTTGTTCCTTCAGCTCCTCGTCATCCCCTTCGGGCTCCGTTTCCGTCTCTTCCAGATGGGCGAGGATTTCCTTGATGCGGTCGATGGTCTGTAAAATGAGCGTCACCGTGTCGGCGGACACCTTCAACTCGCCGTCGCGGATCTTGCCCAACACGTTCTCACCGGCGTGGGCCAGGCTTTCCAGCCGGGGCAGGCCCAGGAAACCGCAGGTGCCCTTGATGGTGTGCACCAGCCGGAAGATGCTGGACAGAAGGGCGGCGTCGTCGGGGGTCTGCTCCAGGTTGACCAGCTCGACGTCGAGGGTGGCGATGTTCTCCGCCGTCTCGGTGAGAAATTCCCTCAAAAGATCATCCATGTGCCGCACTCCAAAGCGCATCCGGCGCGGGACCGATTGTGGCTCCATCAGCCAAAAAGCCAAGCCCTTTCATCACAAACCCCGAACTCATGTGGGGGTAAGCGGCGCGGCGGTCAGGACGATGCGCCCGTCCGTCTGCGCGGCCCGGATGTCCGCGCCCAGCCGGCGGGCCAGACGGGCGGCGAAAAAGGCGGGCACGGCGCGGGGCGACGGAGGGGGGGCGGTTTTCCCGAGCGCGGCGGCGCTTCCCTCGTCGAGGCGCACGCCCCGTCCGTCCGCTCCGCCGATGGCCGTCACCGTCAGCCCCGTGGGGTCCTCGCGCACAGCCAGGGTGCCCGCGCGAAGCAGGCATTCCGAGCCGAACAGCGCCATGGCGAGAACAAGCTGGAGAACGCGGGGATCGACCCGCGCCGCCCCCGACCACGCCTCCGGCCACTCGACCTCGACGGACGCAGCCCCACCCCGGGAGGCGGCCAGATAGTCCCGCAGCAAGGCCCGCGCCGCGGGCGCGTCGCCGTCCCCCTTGTCGGCCACCCCGAAGACCGCCCGGAAAAACTTCAGCCGGCGCGCGGCGGCCACGGCGCTGCCGTCCACCAAGTCCACGGTCTCCCGCGCCGGAGACGCGCCGTCCTCCTTGAGCAGTTCCAGTCCGTTGACGACGGCGCCGATGGTGCCCGCCAGCGCGTGGCTTACCCAGGTCGAGACGGCTTCGGCAAGGTCGAGATCGCTCTCCCCTTTCACGTCGCCCGCCTCTCGCTCAGGGGCGGCCGTAGCGGACGAAATCCGTCCAGGCGCGCTCCAGTTGGTGGAGAGTCTGCCCCGACGCCTTCAAATCGTCGTCCAGCCCGGCGATCTTGCCCAGTTCCGCCGACAGATGGTTCTGGAGCCCGCGCACGCCCTCGCACAGGGCAAGGCCCTTCTCGGTCAGGCGCAGGACCACGGCGCGGCGGTCGTGGGGCGCGCGCTCCTGCCCCAGATAGCCGTATTCCGTCAGCTTCTTGATGTTGTAGGAAACGTTGGAACCCTGGTAGTAGCCACGGTCCTTCAGATCGCGGATCACCACCTCGGACTCGCCGATGTTGAACAGCAACAACGCCTGAACGGCATTGATGTCGTCCACGCCCTGACGCCGCAGCTCGGTCCTCAGCACGTCGAGAAACAAACGGTGCAGCCGCTCGACCAGCCGGACGATGTTGAGATATTCCTC
>JADGDA010000010.1 GCA_015228695.1 Alphaproteobacteria bacterium | reverse complement strand
CCCCCCCCCTCTCCCCCCAAACAGGAAATAGGAACGGGGCGTTCCGTTGCCGGACTGCCGCGCCCACGGCGATGCGAGAAATCGCATAAAATTTGATGCATATTTTAATATAAAAACAGTAAAACATTTTTTGTACTTATGCGTGTCTCGGGTCATTGCAAATCTTTTACATGTGGTGTACTGTACATGAATGGGATATCGAACGAAGCATCAAAGAAGCAATATTAAGATGCTTGTGGGGGATGAGATGCCGAATATGAGCGAGCTGGCCCGGGGTGGCCGGCGTGGTGGGGCGGCGAGTCATGAGCCGGGCTATGTGCGGTTGCTGCGTTCGGGGGAGTTGGGGGAGCGCGTGCGTCGTGCCGTGGAGCGTCTCGGCGCGTGCGATCTGTGCGCGCGGCGGTGCGGCTGCGACCGGACCCAGGGGAAGGCCGGGGCGGTGTGCCGCACGGGGAGGCAGGCGGTCGTCCATTCCTTTGGCCCGCACCACGGCGAGGAGGATTGCCTCCGGGGATGGAACGGCTCCGGGACGATCTTCTTCTCCCACTGCAATCTGCGGTGCGTTTTCTGCCAGAACTGGGACATCAGCATCAAGGGTCATGGCGTGGAGCGCACCGCCGAGGAGTTGGCGGGCCTGATGCTGCGGCTTCAGGAGCATGGTTGCCACAACATCAATCTGGTCAGCCCGAGTCACGTCGTGGCCCAGATCCTGGAGGCGGTTCTGTTGGCCGCCGGACGGGGGCTTCGCCTGCCGCTCGTTTACAATTCCGGAGGCCACGACAGCCTGGAGGGATTGGAACTGCTCGACGGGGTGGTGGACATCTATATGCCCGACATGAAGTACGGCGACGATGAGACGGCGCGCCGTTGCTCCAAGGTCCGTGGTTATGTGGAGGCCAACCGCGCCGCCGTCAGGGAGATGCACCGGCAGGTCGGCGATCTGACCCTGGGCCAGGGCGGCCTTGCGCTCAGGGGGCTGTTGATCCGCCATCTGGTGCTGCCGGACGGCCTTGCCGGGACCCGCGAAGTGGCGCGGTTCGTCGAGCGGGAAATTTCCGGGGACAGCGCTTTCAATCTGATGGACCAGTACAGGCCGTGCCACCGGGCCGCGGAGTGCGATTTTCTGGACCGGCGCGTGACCCCGGACGAGTTTTCCTGGGCGCGTCAAGAGGTCGCGACCGCGGGGCTCAACAACATCCTGGAAGGGTCGGCATGGCTTGATTGAGAGCCTCAGGGGGGTGTCGCGAAGGTCATCTTGTAATCGAGGACGCGAAGCCGGCGGATGACCGTGATCAGGAGGGAGTGGTAGAAACGGGTCATGAAGCCGGGGTCTTTTCCGGCCATCTCGTCGATGGTTTCCCGGTCGATGGCTTTCAGCACGACGTCGGAGCGCGACACCAGGGTCGCGCTGGCCCCCATGCGGTCCACGAACGACATCTCCCCCGCCGTGTCTCCGGGCCCCAGGGGGTCGGCAAGCTCCTTCTCGACGCCCTTGCCGCTCAGCCGGATCACGCGGACCTCGCCCTCCAGGATGATGAGAATCCGGTCCTGGGGATCGCCGTTCCGGATGATGACCGCGCCTGCGGGATATTCCAGAAGCCGGGCACGAGCCATCAGGGTCGCGACCTCGTCGTCCTTCAACTCCTGAAACGCCCTTTCGAAGGCAACCCTGGTCATGTCCGCTCTCTCGAAGGGGGCGGGGGGAAGAGCCCGCCCCCCTATTTCATGCCGGCGAAATTCCGGGCGAAGGTGAACGGGTCTCCGTCGGGCTTGCCGAAATACCACCCCTGCCCGAAGTCGATGCCGGAATAGAAAAGCTGGTTGGCGATTTTCTTGTCCTCGACCATCTCGCCGATGGTCTCCACCCCCGCCGCCGCGCACATCTTCGCCATCGTGCTCAGCAACTCGTGCCCCCGCTTGCTGGCGCAGGCCCGCCGGACCACGGGACCGTCGAACTTGACCGCGTCGACCTCCAGGGCGTTCAGGTAGTCGAAACTTGCCGAGCCGGCGCCGAAGTCGTCCAGGTTGAAGAGGAACCCTTTTTGCCGGAATCCCTGGATGACGGTATTAATGGCGGGCAGATCGTCGATCTCGGCCGATTCCGTCAACTCGAACATCAAGCGGCGGTTCAGTTCGGACTCCTTGCCCAGAACGTCGTGCAGGCGTTGGACGAAGGCCGGCGTCCCGAGCGAGATGCTCGACACGTTCACCGCGACCGGGGGCAGGGGACCGGTTTTCAGGAATCCCTTGATCATCGTGATCGCCTTGGTGGCGACGGCGAAGTCGAAATCCACGATCAGACCGAGGTTTTCCGCCAAGGTGATGATCTGAAACGTCGTCCGCGCCCGCTCCTGCTCCCGGAAACGGGACAGGGCCTCGAAGTGATGCACCTTCCCGAGACGCAGATCGCAGATGGGCATGAAGACCAGTTCGAAGTCCTTCCGGTCCGTCGCCTGCTTGATGAATTTGACCGTATCGACCGTGCCGGACATGAGTTCGTCCAGCGACTCCGACAGACGGGTCGCGGTGACCTTGTTCTTGCCGGAACAGAACTGGTTCATGGTGTGGAGCAGGGCCTTGGCGACCTGTTCCTCGGTCATTCCCGCCCCATCCGCGTCCAGGGTCGAGGATTTGACCTCCAGACTCCGGCCCTTGGGCAGGTAAGGCTGGGCCGTTTCCTCGATTTCCCGGTTGACCTGCTCCGGATCGACGTCCTTGGTATGGGCGAAGCCGAAGCTTTCCCCGTCCACCCGCCCGGCGGTATCGCCGCCCAGGGACCGGCAGTTGAGAACGTGACAGATGGCCGAGGTCAGAGCGGCCCGGTCGCTGGCCCCAAGGGTTTCCAGCAGGTCATTGAACCGCTTGACCCGAACCAGGGTCACCTGCCCCTCGCCCCCGGAACGGATATGGGCCTGGAGCCGCTCGGCGGCGGTCTGGCTGAAGTCCTCCTGGTTGAGAATGCGCTCCGTCACGGTGGTCGGAGGGAACGAGACCTTGGCGACCAGAAAGACGTGGTCGTCGTTCTCGGGCGCCCGGTAGCCGGCGGCGATGGCCGGAATGCCTCCGCCCACCCCCGCCAGTTCCATCGCCGCATCGTTGATCCGGCCCCTGGCGTTCGCTTGGCCCAGCAGCCTCGCCGCCTCCGGCCGTCCGGGCCCGGCGACGAGGTGGAGAAACGGAACCCCCACCAGTTTCTCGGGCGACAGACCGAACAGGGGCTCCGTGGGTCCCGCCGCGAACACCACGAACCCGTCGCGGTCCAACTCGAACAGAAGATCGGCCCGGCAGAACGCCAGCTTCAGAAAGCGGCTCCGCTCCTGCTTCAGCGTTCTTTCCTCGGAAGCGTCCATGGCACTCCCCCCGCCCGCTCTTCCAGAGTATCCGGGTGTGCCTGGGCGTTCAACCGGGATATCCGTATCAAATCCCATTCAGGGCTATCGCCTTGCGCCGCCGATACGCTACGATGCGCCCGCAAGCGCGCGGGCAGTGGATCGTGGAGCGGGATCGTGTCGTTCATACCGGCGAAATCGCGGAGAGGTGGAGGCGACCCGGCGGTGTTTGCCGCCGTCGACCTCGGCACCAACAATTGCCGCATGCTGGTCGCGAAGCCGGAGGGACGGACCTTTCGGGTGATCGATTCCTTCTCCCGCACCACCCGCCTGGGGGAGGGGCTGGCCGGAACCGGCGTGCTTTCGGAACTGGCCATGCGCCGCACCATCGAGGGGCTGAGGCGGTGCGCGGAGAAGATGGGACGATGCGGCGTCACCGTCGGCCGCTACGTCGCCACCGAGGCCTGCCGCCGGGCACGCAATTGCCAGGAGTTCATCGAGCGCGTCCGCGCCGAAACCGGCATCCACCTGGAAATCATCTCCCCCGCCGAGGAGGCGCGCCTTGCGCTCGCCGGATGCGCGCCCCTGCTGGACCGGAGAGTCCCGAACGCCGTGGTGTTCGACATCGGCGGCGGATCGACCGAGGTCATGGCGGTGCGGGTACACGGCAAGGACCCGGCGACGGTCGAGGGATTCGTCTCGCTGCCCATCGGAGTGGTCACCGCCGCCGAGCAGTGCGGCGGCGCGGTCAATCAGGACGCCTATGAACGGCTGGTGGACAGCGTGCGTTCCATGTTCGGCGCCTTTGCCGAGACCTATGCCATGCCCCGCCGCATCGCCAGGGGCAAGGTCCAGATGCTCGGAAGCTCGGGCACGGTGACGACGCTCGGCGCCATTCACCTCGGTCTGCCGCGCTATGAGCGTTCGGCGGTGGACGGACTGACCATGACGTCGGAGGCCGTCAACGCCATCATCCGCAACCTTCTCGCCATGACCCCGGCCGAGCGGGTCGGGCATCCGTGCATCGGGGTGGAGCGGTCCGATCTGGTTCTGGCCGGATGCGCCATTCTGGACGCCATTTGCCGGATCTGGCCGATGAAATCCTTGCGGGTCGCCGACCGGGGCTTGCGGGAAGGCATGCTGGTCGAACTGATGGCCGCCCAACAGGAAGAACCGGCCGGGGAGCGGGCCGCGTCGTGAGCGGTGGGCGCAGGGACGAGGCGCGCGCGGGGGCCAGGACCCAGGCGGTCCGGGTCAAGACGGCCAAGGGGCGCAAGATCTCGTCCACCCTGTGGCTGCGGCGTCAGCTCAACGACCCCTATGTGATCGAGGCGCAGCGGCAGGGCTATCGCTCGCGGGCTGCTTTCAAGCTGATTCAGCTCGATGACAAGCTGCGCTTTCTCAAGCCGGGGATGAAGGTGGCCGATCTCGGCGCCGCGCCCGGAGGCTGGACCCAGGTGGCGGTAAAGCGGGTGCACGCGGAAACCCCCGGCCGGGGGCGGGTCGTCGGCATCGACCTCATTCCCTGGGAACCCGTGCCGGGGGCCGTCTGCCTGGAACGCGACTTCATGGACCCTCTGGCCCCCGGCCTTCTCAAGGACGCCCTGGACGGAACGGCCGACGCGGTCCTGAGCGACATGGCCGCCAACACCACCGGGCACGCCGGAGCCGACCACCTGCGCATCATGGCGCTGGTCGAGGCGGCCTATCAGTTCGCCCAGGAGGTTCTGACTCCGGGGGGCGTTTTCGTCGCCAAGGTCTTTCAGGGGGGGGCGGAACACGGTCTGCTCGCGGCCATGAAACTCCGCTTCCAAAGCGTCCGCCACATCAAGCCGGCGGCCAGCCGGAAGGAATCGTCGGAACTTTATCTGGTCGCCACCGGGTTCCGGTAGCCGCGTCGAAGGACGCCGAGTCATGCCAACGGCCAAGAACGCCGGGGCATTCTTGGCCGTTGCATCTTCTCTTGACCGCGGACGTCAACGGTCGGGCGGGGGTAACCCGCCCGACCGTTGGGATCAGAGCCGCGCCTTGCTGCGGGCGATCCACTGCTTGGTCAGTTTCTCCTGGGTCGTCTGCTGTCCCAGACGCTGACGCAGGTTCTTGAAGTCGACCCGGTCCAGTTCCTGGTCCTGATTGAAGCAGGAGAACACCACATACTCCTCGCCGGTCTTGGGATCGTGGTGGTTTTGCAGGCACTGGGCGCAGATTTCCTTCATCATGCACTGCATCGGCGAGTTGATCGAAGCCAGACCGACGTGGTCGGGGTTGAGGTACGGAGCCAAGACTCCATGCCGCGCCTGACCCACCGCGTTCATCATGCCGTCGGAGCCAATGGCGATGATGCGGTCCACTTCCTTCATGGGAATCGGCGTGTCGCCCAGCTTGCCCTCGGCGTAGGCCTGCATGGCCTGAACGACGTTGCCGACGAAGGCCTTGTCCTGCGGCCGGTCCGGGGTGAAGCCCGGAGCCTCGTCACAGCACCACACCAGAACGTCGGCAGCCGCCTTGATCTCGTCGATCTTGTAGCGGTCGGCAACGGTCTTGTAGGCGCCGAAGTACAGCACGCGGGACCCGTTCTCGCGGAAGGCGCGCCCGATCGAGAATAGCACCGCGTTGCCCAGTCCGCCACCGGCCAGCAGCACGGTGGACTTCTCCGGGGTGTGGGTCGGTTCGCCGGTCGGCCCCATCACGATCACCGGCTCGCCGGGCTCCAGGAGGTCCACCAGATTGGATGAGCCGCCCATGTCGAGCACGATCATCGACAGCAGCCCCTTGTCCACGTCGGTCCAGGCTCCGGTCAGAGCCAAGCCCTCCATGGCGAGGGAGGTGCCGTCCACTTTCTTCGCGAACATTTCGTAGTTTTGCAGGCGGTAGAACTGGCCCGGCTTGAACATCTTGGCCGCCAGGGGAGCCCGGACCACCACTTCGGAAATGGTCGGGGTGAGACGGTTCACCGCGTGCACCACCGGGCGGAGCAGACCGTTCAGCTTCTGGAACAGTTCCGGCCCGGACAGGGTCGAGGCGGGCTTCTTCTTGGCGAGTTGGCGGGAAATGGCGGGATAGCCCTGCTTGGCGCTGGCCATGGCCGCCACCACGTTGCCCGCCCACGACGGATGCTGATCGCCGAAGAAGCTGACGCTGGAGCCGTCGGCGCGGATGTGGGTCATGACCTGCGGCGTCGCCGGCTTGTTGACCCGCTCCGGAGAGATCGGGTTGCCGCCGTCGTCCACGGCCTGGAAGTACTTGCCGTCGAGCTTGATGGCCGGGTCCTCGGCGGCCAGGGTGATGTTGGGGACGGTGCCGGCGGCGACGATGATCGAGCGGGCCGGAATCACCACCTCGTGCCCGTCCTTCTTGACCTTGATCGCGGCGGCGTGGCCGAACTTGTCGAGTTCGACCGACACCGGGGCTGCGCCCTCGACGATGCGGATGCCCTCTTCGAGGGCCTTGACCACTTCCTCGGGGTTGTTCTTGTAAGCCGGCGAGTCGAGCATCTTGCGGCGGTAGGCCATGGTCGATCCGCCCCAGCCGTCCAGCAGTTCGAGGATGCGGGCCGGACGATGCTCGGCGGCGGCGGCGGCCCGCTCGGCGCGGATGACCCGCCCGTGCAGCAGGAATTCGTCGGCGATGGCCGCCTCTTCCTCGTTATAGGACGCGCGCACCGCCTCCTCTCCCTTCTCGGCCACCAGGGCCTCGTAGCGGAGGAGGAACTTTTCCACCTGGATCGTGTAGTAGGCAAGCGCCTCGGTCGCGGTGTCGATGGCGGTCAGACCACCGCCGATCACGACCACCGGCAGACGGATCTGCAAGTTGGCCACCGTGTCCTTGCGCGCCGCGCCGGTCAACTGCAACGCCATCAGGAAGTCGGAGGCCTGACGGACGCCGCGGACCAGACCGTTGGCCATCGGCACGATGGTCGGCTTGCCCGCGCCCGAGCACAGCGCGATGTGGTCGAAGCCCATCTCGAACGCCGAATCGACGGTGATGGTTCCGCCCATGCGCACGCCGCCGATCATCGCCAACTCCTGACGGCGCTGGAGCATGATCCGGATGACTTTCAGGAAGTTCTTGTCCCAACGGACGGTGATGCCGTACTCGGCGACCCCGCCGAAGCCCGCCAGCACACGGGACCCGAGGGGCTCCCACAGATCGGCGGCGTTGCGGACCGCGTTGAACGGCACCCGCTCGCCCAAGGGCGTGACGCCGGTCAGCGTCTGGTCCAGCGGTTCCAGCTTCAGGCCGTCCACGGCGGCGACGGTGTGGCCGTCGTTCATCAGGTGATGGGCCAGGGTGTAGCCGGCCGGCCCCAGACCGACCACCAGCACCTTGCGGCCGGTATCCGGCTTCGGCAGCGGGCGCCGCAGGTTCATCGGGTTCCAGCGGGTGAGCAGGCTGTAGATTTCAAAGCCGTAGGGCAGGCTGAGCACGTCCTTGACCACCCGGGTCTCGGCCTGGGGAATATTGACCGTGGTCCGGTTCTGGTTGTTGTAGATGCAGCCGACCATGCAGTCGTTGCAGATACGGTGACCGGTGCCGGCGCACATCGGGTTGTCCAGGGTGATCAGGCTCAGGGAGCCGATCACGATGCCGTGGGTCATGGTCTCCTGGAACTCGGAGATCCGCTCCTCCAGGGGGCAGCCGGTCATGGTACGGCCGAGGGCGCTGACGGCCCAGGCGCCGCTCTTCTTGTCCTTCATGCCGGTGGAGCAGGAATCCTTGCCCTGGTGGTGGCAGAAGATGCAGTAGTTGGCCTCGTCCAGGCCCCCGGCGCGGGGATACCCCTCGTCGGTCAGGTCGAATCCCTCGCGGCGGCGGATGCCCAGGTGCTCGGGCTGACGCAGGCAATGCAGGCCGTGGTGCTGGTCGTCCGCATATTCGACCAGATGCTGGGGATCGGTCTTGCCGGGAATCTTGAACAGCACCCCGTGTTCGCGCAGGGAATGACCGCCCTTGGAGGTGACGGCCCACGCAGCGAAGCGGGCGCAGACGTCCAGCGCGTCGGCGTTGGCCTTGTCGTCCTCAAGCCAGGCGTTGATCTTGCGGGCGAACACCATCTCGTCGAACGGCTGGCCGAGAAGCGCCTCGACCTTGCCCCGCAGGTCGGGACCGTCGAAGTCCTTCGCCCACTCGGGTCCATGGGCCTTGAGGGCGCGGCGCTGGACGAACAGACGCTTGCAGGAATAGAGCGGAGCCAGATCGTGATAGCCCTCGGCCATCGCCCGGACCTCGGACTCGATGCCGAACAGCTTGCCGACGAAATCCGACAGGTGCGGAGCGACCGCCATCAGCAGATCGGACTCGTCCTTGCGCGAAACGGAGGACGGATCGGACCGGCCGGCTTCCAGCTTCGCGCGCAGGTTCGAATCGGCGGACCCCAGATGGGTGAGAAAAAGACCGTCAACCCGTTCAAGACCCTCTCGCCGGTACAGGTCGCCCAGCGTCACGCCAAGGCCGAAGACGTGATCAAGGCCGGATTTTCCGGCGCCCCCCGATTCTTTTTGCGCACTCATCACGATTCCCCAATGCTGTGGTTTTTATAGCGGCGCTAGAGTAAGGACATGCGGGGCCCTTTTCCAGATTTTTCTCCTTGCACTAAGACGGGGCACTAAGGCGGTTGTCCACACATGCCCTGCTCCGCCGTCCGAGTTGGTTGCGCGCGCCCCATATCCAAGGGTACAAAGCCGCCATGGTCGACCCGTTCCCCCCTTCCTCCGCCCCTCCGCCGGCCTCCGCCCCTCCGCCGGACCCCGTCCCGGAACTCGCGGCCCCGGAACTTGCGGTCGTTGTGCCCGTGCGCAACGAGGAGGACAACGTCATTCCCCTGATCGAGGAAATCCATGCCGCCCTCGACGGCGTGGTTCCGTTCGAGGTGATCTACGTGGACGACGGCTCCACCGACGCCACGCCCCAAAGACTGGCGGAGGCCGGCGCCCGCTTCCCCCGCCTGCGGACCCTGCGCCACCGTGTCAGTTGCGGGCAGAGCCAGGCCGTCGCCACCGGGGTCAAGGCGGCGCGGGCGCCGTGGATCGCCACCCTCGACGGCGACGGGCAAAACGATCCCGCCGACATTCCCCTGCTGCTGGAGGCGAGCCGGGCCGAGGGGATTCTGGCCCCCATGACCCTGATCGCGGGCCACCGCCGGAAGCGCCGCGACACCTGGATCAAGCGCGTCTCCTCCCGATTCGCCAACCGCGTCCGCGCCGGACTGCTGGGGGACGATACCCCCGACACCGGCTGCGGGCTGAAGCTGTTCAACCGCGAGACCTTTCTCGACTTCCCCCGCTTCGACCACATGCACCGCTATCTTCCCGCGCTGGTCATCCGGGCGGGCGGGCGGGTGGTTTCGGTTCCGGTCAACCACCGCCCACGGGAAAGGGGCCGCTCCAACTACGGCACCCTGGACCGGCTGTGGGTGGGGCTGTTCGATCTGATCGGGGTGATGTGGCTCCAGCGGCGGGGAAAGAATCCCGTCGTCGAACCGGATCGCCGCTGATGCGTTTCCGGCTCATCGGGCGGGGGCTGGTCCTGATCGCCACCCTCGCCGGCATCGGCTTTTTGATCGAGACCCAGGGGCTTGGCCACCTGCTCGACGAGTCCTGGATCGACTCCCGGGTGCGGGGCCAAGGCGTTTCCGGCGAGGCCCTGTTCGTTGTGGTCGGAGCCCTGTTCACCGCGATCGGCATGCCGCGGCAGATGGTTTGCTTCCTTGGCGGCTATGCGTTCGGATTCGCCCTGGGGTCGGCGCTGTCGCTGCTGGCTTCGGTGCTGGGGTGCGCCACCGCCTTCTTCTACGCCCGCTGGCTCGGCCGGTCCCTGGTGCAATCGCGCTTCGCCCACAGGATTCGCCGCATCGACGATTTTCTCCGGGACAATCCCCTGTCCATGACCCTTCTCATCCGCCTTCTGCCGGTGGGGAGCAACCTGATCACTAATCTGGCGGGCGGAGTCTCGGCGGTGGGAGGGGGGGCCTTCCTCGTCGGATCGGGTCTCGGCTATCTGCCCCAGACCGCGATCTTCGCCCTGCTCGGCAGCGGCATCCAGGTCGATCCCGCGTTCCGCATCTCCCTGAGCGTCGCCCTGTTCGCCGCGTCGGCGGTCCTGGGCGTCTGGATCTACCGCCGCTTCCGCCACGGGAAACACCTGGACGACGACATCGAGAACGCCATCGACTCCCCCGAATCCTGACTCCGGCCCCTTGACAAGGGCCGCTCCGGAAAATATATGGCTGGCACTCGTCGGTGGGGAGTGCTAACACTCTGTCGCCGGAAAGCGGCGCCGGGTCCGCCGGCGCGCAGGCCGTTTGTCATTTTTTTGGAGGCATAAGGATGAAATTCCGCCCGCTGCATGATCGTGTCGTCGTGAAGCGACTTGAGCAGGAGGAGAGGACCGCCGGGGGTATCATTATCCCCGACACCGCCAAGGAAAAGCCCCAGGAGGGCGAGGTGGTCGCGGTCGGGCCCGGGGCTCGTGGCGACGACGGCAAGCTGGTTCCCCCCGACGTGAAGGCGGGGGATCGCGTGTTGTTCGGGAAATGGTCGGGAACCGAAGTCAAGATCGGCGGCGAGGAACTGCTGATCATGAAAGAGTCCGACATCATGGGCGTCATCCAGAAGTGATTTTGAGAGGGACGGATCGTCATGGCTGCTAAGGAAGTCAAATTTTCCACCGACGCCCGCGCGCGCATGCTGCGCGGCGTCGATATCCTCGCCGACGCGGTGAAGGTCACCCTGGGGCCGAAGGGCCGCAATGTGGTTCTCGACAAGTCGTTCGGCGCTCCCCGCATCACCAAGGACGGCGTCACCGTCGCCCGCGAGATCGAGCTGTCGGATAAGTTCGAGAACATGGGCGCGCAGATGCTGCGCGAGGTGGCGTCGAAGACCAACGACATCGCCGGCGACGGCACCACCACCGCCACCGTTCTGGCCCAGGCTATCGTGCGCGAGGGCGTCAAGGCCGTGGCGGCGGGCATGAACCCGATGGACCTGAAGCGCGGCGTGGACCTCGCCGTCGAGGCGGTGATCGCCCACGTCAAGGCCGGCTCCCGTCCGGTCTCGACCAATGACGAGATCGCCCAGGTCGGCACCATCTCGGCCAACGGCGAAAAGGAGATCGGTCAGATCATCGCCACCGCCATGGCCAAGGTCGGCAACGAGGGCGTCATCACGGTGGAAGAGGCCAAGGGCTTCGACACCGAGCTTGAGGTCGTCGAGGGCATGCAGTTCGATCGCGGCTACTCCTCTCCCTATTTCGTGACCAACGCCGAGAAGATGGTCTGCGATATGGACAACCCCTACATCCTGCTGTTCGAGAAGAAGCTGTCCGGCTTGCAGCCGCTGCTTCCGGTCCTCGAAGCGGTGGTGCAGTCGTCGCGCCCGTTGCTGATCGTGGCCGAGGACATCGAGGGCGAGGCCCTGGCCACCCTGGTGGTCAACAAGCTGCGCGGCGGGCTCAAGGTGGCCGCGGTCAAGGCGCCGGGCTTCGGCGACCGCCGCAAGGCCATGCTTGAGGACATCGCCATCCTGACCGGCGGTCAGGTGATCAGCGAGGACCTCGGCATCAAGCTTGAAAACGTCAACCTGAGCATGCTGGGCACCGCGAAGAAGGTGACCATCACCAAGGACGACACCACCATCGTCGACGGCGCCGGCTCGAAGGACGACATCCTGGCCCGGTGCAATCAGATCCGTCAGCAGGTGGAGAACACCACCTCCGACTACGACAAGGAAAAGCTCCAGGAGCGGTTGGCCAAGCTGGCCGGCGGCGTCGCGGTGATCAAGGTCGGCGGCGCCACCGAGGTCGAAGTGAAGGAGAAAAAGGACCGGGTGGACGACGCCCTGCACGCGACCCGCGCGGCGGTCGAGGAAGGCGTGGTTCTTGGCGGTGGCGCGGCGCTCCTGTACGCCACCCGCGCTCTTGAAGGCATGAACGGCGGCAACAGCGACCAGAAGGTCGGCATCGAGATCGTTCGTCGTGCCCTCCAGTCGCCGGTGCGGCAGATTGCCGAGAATGCCGGCCATGACGGTGCTGTGGTTGCGGGCAAGCTGCTCGAGTCGACCACGCCGAACATGGGCTTTGACGCTCAGACCGGCACCTACACCGACATGGTGAAGGCGGGCATCATCGACCCGACCAAGGTCGTGCGCACGGCCCTGCAAGACGCGGCCTCCGTGGCCGGCCTGCTGATCACCACCGAAGCCATGGTGGCGGAGAAGCCCGAGAAGTCGGGCGGCGGCGGCGGCATGGGCGGCGGCATGGGCGGCATGGGTGGAATGGGCGGCATGGGCGGCATGGGCGACATGGGCTATTGATCGCCTCTGCCTTGTTCATTCGGCGAACAGGGGGCCGCTCCTTCGGGGGCGGCCTCTCCGTTTTTGGCCCTCTCGCGGCTGGTGGAACCGTTTCCCGTGTGGAATGTGGTTCCCATCCCGCGTCATAAATGTTAACGAATACCCATCCGGTGGCGCCGGGCGCCACGGGCAAAAAAAAGAGGGAGGCACTTTCGTGTCGTCTGAAAAAACACAGAATGTTCAGGATGTGTTTTTGAACCACATCCGCAAGAACAAGGTGTCCGTGACCGTCTTTCTCGTGAACGGAGTGAAGTTGCAGGGGATCGTGACGTGGTTCGACAATTTTTCGCTGCTCCTGAGGCGGGACGGGCATACCCAGCTCGTCTACAAGCATGCCATCTCGACGGTGATGCCGACCACGCCGGTGCAGTTGTTCGAACCTCCCAAGGATGAAGCCGGGGAATAGGGCGCGGAAGCACGGTTGACAGACACCCGCCCCCAGCGGAAACGCGCCCTGGTGCTCCACCCCTTCGTGAAGGGGGGGGCGGAACGTTCCTCGTCCGCGCGTTTGCCGGAAGCGCGGTTGGGGGAGGCCGTCGGCCTCGCCGCCGCCATCGACCTGGAGATCGTCCAGGCCGAAGTGGTGTCCGTGTCCCGGGTCCGACCGGCGACCTTCGTCGGGCCGGGAGCGGTGCAGGACGTGGCGGCCCTGGTCACCGGGACCGAGGCCGGTCTGGTGGTCGTGGACTGCCAGCTTTCCCCCATCCAGCAACGGAATCTGGAGCGGGCGTGGTCGTGCAAGGTGATCGACCGCACCGCCCTCATCCTTGAAATCTTCGGGGAGCGCGCCCGCACCCGCGAGGGGTCCCTTCAGGTGGAACTGGCCCACCTGTCGTATCAGCGCAGCCGTCTGGTGCGGTCATGGACCCATCTTGAGCGCCAGCGCGGCGGATTCGGGTTCATGGGCGGTCCGGGCGAAACCCAGATCGAGGTCGACCGCCGCCTGATCGGCGACCGGATCGCCAAGCTCAAGCGGGAACTGGACGAAGTCAAGCGCACCCGAGACCTGCACCGCCAGGCGCGGCGGCGGGTGCCTTATCCGGTCGCGGCCCTGGTCGGCTACACCAACGCCGGCAAGTCGACCCTGTTCAATCACCTGACGAAGGCCCATGTGGTGGCGCGGGACCAGCTTTTCGCGACCCTCGACCCCACCATGCGGGGGCTGGAACTGCCCTCCGGGCGCAAGGTGATCCTGTCGGACACCGTCGGTTTCGTCTCCGATCTGCCCCACGAACTGGTCGCCGCTTTCCGCGCCACCCTGGAAGAGGTCCTGGCCGCCGACATCGTCGTGCACGTCCGCGACATGTCCCACCCCGACCACGAGGCGCAGAAGGCCGACGTGGAAAGCGTCCTCGCCGAATTGGGGCTGGCGCGCGTCGGAATCGAGGCCCTCAACAAGATCGACCTCCTCTCCGACGCCCGGCGGGAGGAACTCCTCAACGCCGCCCCGCGCGACCCCGACCGCATTCCCCTCTCGGCGGCGACCGGGGAGGGGACGGAGCATCTTCTCTTTCTGATCGATCAACGGCTGGCCCTCGGCCGCGACACCCTGGAGACCGCCGTTCCCCTGACCGATGGCGGGACCCTGTCCTGGATTTACCGGCGGGGGGAAGTGCTGGAGCGTCGCGACGACGAAACCCACGCCCACTTGCGGGTCCGTCTCGATCCGGCGGACGTGGCCAGGCTGCGGGGCCGGATTTCCTCTGGGGAGTGATGACACAGGAGACGACGATGGCCACGAACGAATCCCAGCGCCGCTGGCGCAACAGAAACCGTTTGGTGAAGCATCAGCTCAACGTCATGGCCCGTAAGCTGGTCCACGACTACCTGGACGAAATCGCGGACAGGTTCGCGTTGCGGGGCAAGGGAGAAGCGGTCACCTTCGCCGCCTTCGTGACCCAGTCCATGATCCAGCAATCCGGGTTCAACCCGGAAGCGGCCCGGCTGATGGTCCTCTTCTCCGAGGTCTATCACGCCGACCGCGATTTGTACTCGGCCTCTGGCCTTCCTCCCCTGGATGCTGTTTAATCGGCCCTCTGTCCGTTTCCGAGGCCGCTCCATGATCTCCGTCGTCGCCGAAATCGTCCGCGAAGTCGCGCTCACCGAAATCATTCCCCGTTTCGGTACCCTGAAATCGCACCAGATCCGCACCAAGACCCATCCCGGCGACTTGGTGACCGACGCCGACATCCAGGCCGAGCACCATCTGTCCCGCCTTCTCACCGCCCTCCTTCCCGGCTCGGTGGTCGTCGGGGAGGAGTCGGTCTACCATGACCGGACGGTGCTCGACCAACTGTCGGAGGACGCGCCCGTGTGGGTCATCGACCCGGTGGACGGAACCAACAACTTTGCCCACGGCCGCGACAGCTTCGGGGTCATCGTCGCCCTGGTGAAAAAGGGGTGCACCGTGGCCGGATGCATCCATGACCCGATCCGCAACGTCACGGTGATCGGCGAGAAGGGAGCCGGGGCCTGGTGCGAGGGGGAGCGCCTTTCCCTGTCCCGTCCGCAATCGCTCGAAACGATGATGGGAAGCCTCGGCAACAGGCACATCGAGACGGTCGAGCGGAGCGTGCAGGGCGTCGTCCGCCTCTCCTCGGCCGCCCAGGATTATCTGGCTCTGCTGCTGGGACGCACCCATTTCTCCTACTATCGGCACCTTCTGCCGTGGGATCACGCCGCCGGGATTCTCCTGCACGCCGAGGCGGGAGGCTTCAGCGCCATGACCAACGACCGTCAGCCCTATCGCCCGTTCGTGACCGACGACGCCGTCCTGGCCGCCCCGGACCGGGACACCTGGGAGACCCTGCTTCCCCTGGTCGAGCCGCCGAGCGCCTGATACCGGTGGTCACGCAGCATCCGCTCCCGGAAAGGAAAGAGGGGGTGGGGCTGCTTCCTCGGCAAAAGCGTCGACCACATCCCTCTGGAAATCCAGGTAGAACGGGCAGGATTCGCAGTTCTTTCCCTTCAGAATCCGCAGGCACCGCTCCCGTTCCGGGGAGTCCAGGCCCGCGATCATCCAGCAGGTGGCGGCCTGCATCATGGAGACGTGGCACACCCCGTATCCGGGCACGTTCCTCCCGCCCGGTTCCCGCCCGCACTGCATTTTCTGGTAGCAGCGCATGCCATCCGTCCCGGCCCAGGGACATCCTCGCATGATGCGTGTCATGGCCTTTACCTTCGGCAAGGAACCTTGCTCCTCAAGTGCGGACCCGGATGGGTTCGACGAATGCGTAAATCCTCCGCAGGGCGTGGAGACGTTCGAGCAGAATTTCGGAGATGCAGGTGTCGGCGGTCAGAATCAGATGGCCGTTCACGAGGCGGAGATCGTTCACGAGGGTCTGGCCAACGCTCAGCACCGCCAGGGGAATCTCGATCTCCGACTGGGGAAGCGCGGCGAAGGCCGCGTCGAGGGTGACGTGAACCGTCGCGAGAAGGCGCGGATCGTACTGGACCCTGCGCCTTTCCAGCATGGCGAAGGCCGCTTCCGTCAGGGGGCCGTTGCCGCAGGCGGCGCTCAAATCCTTCAAAATCCTCAACAGCCGCGCTCCGGCCGGAATCGCCTCGCCCGTGGGTCCGTCGGCCGGAAAACCGCTTCCGTCGAAGCCGCGATCCTGAAGCAGGACGATCTCCGCCACCTTCTCCAGCCTGGGAACGTTCACGAGCAGATTCCGGCCGAATTCGGGCGTGCGGTCGATAAGGGCCTGCTCCAGATCGGACAGGGCCTCGCCGGAGGCCTTTTTCGCGATAATTTCGGCGGGGATCGCCAGCCTGCCGATTTCATGCAGGGTCGCGGCGATTTCAATCTGCCAGGGCTTGGGCAGGGACAGCGCCGGTCCCAGCGCCCGTACCCACTCGCGCATCCGTGCGGTGTGGGCGAAGGCCACGGGATCGTTCATCGACAGGGCGTCGATCAGCACCCGCAGACTGCCGGTCAACGTCCGTTCCAGCAGGTCCCGTTCCGCCGTGACCAGATGGTACTGATGCACGCCGGCGCGGAGTCCCTCCCGCAATTGCTCCGCCGGGCAGGGTTTCAGATAGAAGCGGAGGATGTTGCCCCGGTTGATCGCCTGGATGGAGGTTTCCTGGTCGGCGTGACCGGTGAGCATCATCCGCACCGTGTCGGGAGCGGCCTCGCGGATGGCTGCCAGCGTCTCGACCCCGTTCATGCCTGGCATGCGCATGTCGCACAGGGCCACGGCGAAGGGAGCGCGTTCCTTTGCGGCGGAGCGGACGGCCTCCACCGCGTCCTTGCCGGTCGAGGCGGTGGTCAGGGCGAACTCATCGCCGAGCTGACGCCGCAGGGCGGACAGAAGGTGCGGATCGTCGTCCACAAGCAGAATGCGTTCCTCGGTCATGGCGTTTGTCCTAAATTCCGCCTCCCGGACGCCCCATCATCTTACACGATTTCCAGAACGTCCGGGGATGTTCCTGAAACCAGCCATCAATCGCCGGGCGGCCTCCGGCCTTGGCTTTCGGCGCAGGGACGCCGGCCCGCGTTGCGGGCGGAACGTCCGGGGACGTTCCTGAAACCCATGTCAGGCCGCGCACAGCCGTTCATGGCATCCGCCGGCGACGGCCCAGCACGGCAGTAGATGGGCGCGGACGAAGCCGGTGATCCGCCGGTCGATCCGCCCGGCTCCCGCCATGTCGTCAAGAATCGTCATGACCTGATCCGGGTACAATCCGTCGCGGTAGGGCCGGTCCTGCACCAGGGCCTGAAGAATATCGGCGATGGCGACGATCCGGGCTTCGAGCGGAATCCGCTCGGCCGGGCAACGGCTGGGATAGCCGTCTCCCAGCAAGGTCTCATGGTGAAGGGCGGCCCATTGGGTGATCGCGGTGTTGCCGAACAGTTGGAACAAGATATCCTGGGTATCCTCCGCGTGATGCCGCATCACCCGCCATTCGGTGTCCGTCAGGGGACCCGGCTTGTCCAAAATCGCGTCGGGGACACGCAGTTTGCCCAGATCATGGAGAAGGCCCGCGATCTCGATCCCGTCGCAGACGGCGGGTTCGAGCCCGATTTCGGCGGCGATGTAGGAGGCCGTTTCCGCCACCTTGATGGAATGCTCGGCGGTGAAGTGGCTCTTGGCGTCGATGATGTGGGCAAACATCAGGGTCAGGGACTTCAACTCGTCGAAACCGATCTCCTTTTCCGTCGTCGCGAAGGCGGCGGCCCTCTCGGTGAGACGGGCGTGCAGCGACGCGGGCCGGAGGTCGGCCCAGAAGCCTTCCTTCTCCGTCGCCCGGCGCAGGGCCTCGACGAGCACGGGATGGAACAGCGTCCCACCCGCGTCGGCAAGGGGGGCGAGAAGCATCTCGCGATGCGCCGCCTCGTCCGCTCCGCCGAGGGCGGCGCGAAGAACATCCAGCCGATCGACCAGGAAGATCAGGTTGGCCATTTCGGCGATGGACGACGGAATCCAATGCCGGGCCATCTCGTCCCACCGGGTATGATGGTATCTGACGATGGGAGCCAGATCGCGCAGCAGATGGACCCCGCGCATGAGGTCGGAGCCGACCCGGCAATGCTCCTGCGCGTTCCCGTACTCGAATTCCGTCGCGAGGTGCTCATGTTCCGTCGTGGTGGACACGCCGCAGTCGTGCAGGAGCGCCGCGTGCAGCAGGGATTCCCGGCGCGCCCGCGGCCAGGACAGCTCCTCGGCGACCCGGAGCGCCATGAGGCCGACCCGTTTTCCATGGAACAGGTCGTCAATACCAACCAAGTCGAGGCCGGAAGACAGCGCATCGACGACACGGAAAAGATTGATTCGATACGACATCTTGACCCCCTGCATCCTTGGCTGTTCGGAGTTCTTTCTCGATGCTCATTGTCCTTTGTTTGCCGTTCCGCGCCCATCCCCAATTGGGGGGACGCAGGGCAATCTCGGCACTTGAACGGGCATGGGGGCTGTGCGACTATCGGAACCCGTTAGGAATCAAAAGGAAACTTCGTCTTGGTCGAGACTGCGCGCAGGCCACGGGTGTTGTTCGTGGACGATGATCCCCGCGTT
Organism: Alphaproteobacteria bacterium; assembly: GCA_015228695.1. Taxonomy (GTDB): domain Bacteria; phylum Pseudomonadota; class Alphaproteobacteria; order Rhodospirillales; family Rhodospirillaceae; genus JADGDA01. The sequence continues at coordinate 2,653 of JADGDA010000010.1, read as the reverse complement.
CTCGAAGGGCTGCGGCGCAGTTTCGAGGGACTTGACGTGGACTGGGAACTGTCGTTCCAGGCGGACCCCCTGGAGGCGGAACGCCTCGCACGGGATGGCGGCTTCGATGTGATCGTCTGCGACCTGAGCATGCCGGTTCTCGACGGCCTGGGCCTTCTCGGGCGGCTCAGGGCGAGCGGGGTCAGGTCCCAGACCATCATCCTCACCGGGACCGGCGACATGGCCTCGGCCGTCAACGCGATCAACAGCGTCGGCGTGTTCCGTTACTACACCAAGCCCTGCCCCGCTCCCCAACTCGCCTCGGGGATCGCCGAGGCGATCGAGAAGGGACGGCGGGGGGGACTGGCGGCGGCGGCTCTCGACGTGCTGCCGTTCGCGACCATCGCTGTCGATCGGGCGATGACCGTCGTTTTCACCAACCGCAGGGGGGCCGAGTTGCTGGTCGAGGGCGACGCGATCATGATCGACAGGGGCGGCATCTGCCGGGCCAACACCCCGGACGCCAGCAAGACGTTTCACGCGGCGGTCGCCGCCGTGGCGTCGAGCGGGCAGCCCGCCGTACTCGCGCTCGCCGGGCGCAGCGGTCAGGAGCACTCCGTCCTGATCGAACCTGCCGAGGCGACGACCCCCGGCGCCATCGCCATTCTCTTCATCCGCGAACTCGACGCCATCGTCCTCCCCGACCCCGAGGCCATCCGGACCCTGTTCCATCTCACCGCATCGGAAGCCCGGCTGGCCCATGTGCTGGCCTCGGGGCAGGACGTCAAGGAAGCGGCCCGTTCCATCGGCATTACCCCGAGCACGGCCCGGACCTATCTGAAGGCGATCTTCATGAAAACCGGGGTGAACCGGCAGTCCGAGTTGATCCGCCTTCTGTGCAGTTCGGTCCCCGGCCGTTAGGGTTTATCCTCCTGGGCCAGCTCGCGCCAGTGCTGGATCCGGTCCTCCGCATAGGTCTTGGACAGAAAACCAAGGATGTCCGTGCATCCGTCCGGACAGGCGGGGGGAAGGAGCGGCATGGACGGTCCCAGGCCCCGCGCGGCCATCAGCGCGGTGAAGACGGGGCTGTCCGGAGTCGGGCAGGATTTGGGCTCGCAGGAAAAGGTGACGGCCTCGACGACCGGGTCCGCGAATCCCCAAAGTCCCAGCAGATAGCCGCCGATCATCCCATGGTCCGCCCCGAACTCCTTCCTCTCCGCGTCCGGCAGGGGCAGGGACGGGGAGACCGTGGTCATGACCCGGTGGTATCCGGCGGGACGGCCGTCGATGAGCACGACGCAACCGATATCGGACAGAAGCGCCGCGCAATAGGTCATCTTGACCACCGACGGGGGAAGTCCCTCGGCAAGGGCGATGCGCTCGGCCAACCGCGCAATCGACAGGCTGTACCGGGTCAGGGCTTCGAGCAAGGCCCGGTTGGTGCCGGAAAATTGGCGGAAGATCCCGATTCGGAGAACCAGCGCCTGGACGGTCTCAACCCCCAGCAGGCGCACGGCCTGGGCCGGAGTCGTGACCCGGCTCGCCACCGCGAAATAGGCGGAGTTGGTCAGCTTCAGCAATTCGGCGGTCATGGCGATGTCCTGGCCGATGATCTGGGCGATACGGGTGGTCGAGGAGGCCTTGGACTGGAGTTCCGCTTGGAGGCGGAGAAAGGGTTCCGGCAGGCTGGGCAGATTGGTGAACCCGGCGAGCAGGGCGCGCAGATCGGGATTGGACAGCACGGTGCGCAGGGTGACCTGACGCTGGATCGCCGCCTGGAGCGCGGCGGTGTCGCACGGCTTGGCGAGGTAGATGTGGGCCGGTCCGACGGTCCGCATCACGGACTCGCTCTCGGCGTACCCGGACAGGATGATACGGACCGTCGCCGGCCACCGCTTGCGGACGGCGTCCAGCAGTTGCGCTCCATCCATCTGCGGCATCCGCATGTCGGACACGACCACGTCCACCGGCTCGCGGTTCATCAGGTTCAGCGCCTCGGCGGCCGACTGGCAGAACGAGACGGACCATTCATCCTCCATATCGGTCAATGCCCGACGAATCCCGCCCAGAACGTGCGGCTCGTCATCCACGAAAACGATCCGGGTGCCTTTTTTCGCCATCATCATTCCTCCTCGCCGTCCGTCGCGCCGTTCTCGCCGCCCACGGGGACGCGGATGGTGAAAACGGCCCCGCCGCCGGGGTTTTCGGTCAGGTCGATGCGGCCGCCATGCTTGTTCACCACCACGTCGCGGCAGATGGCCAAGCCCTGGCCCGTGCCCTTGCCGATCTGCTTGGTGGTGAAGAACATATCGAAGATGCGCTCGCGGATGGCCTCCGGCACGCCCGGACCGTCATCGGCGAAGATGATCTCGACCCATTCGCCGTCGGCCCGCGTCGTCACGATCAGGTGTCCCGGCTTCGGTTTGTCCGACATTTCGATGGCCTGCGCCGCGTTCAGGATGATGTTCAGGAATACCTGATTCATCTCTCCGGCATGACACACCACGCCGGGCAATTCCGGATCGAAGCGCTGCTCGACCTCGGCCACATGCTTCCAGGCGTTGCGCGACACGGTGAGGGTATTTTCCAGCGCCCGGTTGATGTCGGTCGTGGTCTTGACCGTCGTTCCCGGATGGGAGAATTCCTTCATGGACAGCACGATCCGGGAAATGCG
>JADGDA010000109.1 GCA_015228695.1 Alphaproteobacteria bacterium | reverse complement strand
AGATCGCATGGTCCGACTTGGCGATATGAATGGTGAAATTCCGCAACTCCGCCGTCGCCATGGCGCCGACGGACGTGGTGATCACCGAGTCCGCCTTGTCCATCACGTCCATCACCCCCTCGATCGAATGGACGTTGCGGGTGGACATCGTGGCGATCCCGTTGATCCCGGAGGATACCTCGCTCGACGCGGCGGTCTGCTGGTCCAGGATCTGGGCGATTTCCACCATCTTGGCGCTGACGCCGTGAATCCTGTCGGCGACCTGACGCATGGACTCGCCGGTCGCGGCAATCACGCCCTGGCCCTGCTGCACCGCGCTGGCGCCGTTTTCCATGGAACTGACGATGGCGGCCATTTCCTCCAGCAACATATTGATGCGGCTGCGGATATTTTCGGTCGCCTTCGCGGTCTGGTTGGCCAGATTCTTGACTTCAGTCGCCACGACGGCGAACCCCTTGCCGGCCTCGCCGGCGCGCGCGGCCTCGATGGTGGCGTTCAGGGCGAGGAGGTTGGTCTGGCGGGCGATCGCCTCGATCTGCTGCACGATGCCGCCGATCTGGGCCGACGCATCGGCCAGCCCGTCCACCTTGGACGCCGCGTTTTCCACCGCCCGGGCGATACGGTCCATGGTCTCCACGGCCTGCTCGGCGGCGATGCGCCCTTGGGAGGCGAAGCGTTCCGCCTCCCCGGCGTCCAGGGCGGCGGCCTCCGAGGTGGTGAAAATCTCGCCCACCGACGCCACCAGCTCCTCGGAGGCGGAGGCGATGCCCTGGCTGCGTCCATCCACTTCCCGGACGTCACGCATCATCTCGGCAACGCAGGTCACCGCCTCGTTGACGTTCAGGGACATGTCCACCAGAAAGCGGAGTTCATCCTGTCCCCGGGCATGCACGGCCTCGGCTGCGGCCTTGATCTTGCGGGACAACGGCCCGGCTCCCTCGGGCACGGAGAGGTATTTTCCCTCGATCAGAAGGTCCAGGGCGGCCGCGAGCGCGTCGGCATCCTCCTCCCCTCCGGACGGCGACGGCCCGGACGGTAACGGAGATTCAAGCGGACGGACACGCCTCACCCTTGGCCCGAACAAGTTCCGCATGCGGCCCTCCCCATTACGACTCCGGGCGATCCTCCCCGTCCGTTTCTTCCCCGTCCGGTCCAGGCCGCCGCCCGGAGGTCAGGACCAGGGCCGTGCCGATCCCCGTGACGGCCCCCAGAAAGATCACGAAGGGGAGACCGTATCCGCCGATGAGGACCATGGCGAGGACGACCAGCAGGCCCATCGCGACCCCCATACGATAGGGGTAACGCCGGACCTGCTCCATTCCCTTGTGCTTTTCCCTCCGAACCTCCACGCCGTCACCTAGAATCTGAGCGCCACCGCCTTCACGACTCCGGGCATTCCCGCGATCCGGCCGAGCAGGGCGGCATCGACCGGGTTGTCCACCTGCACCAGGGCGAGCGCGTCCCCACCCTGGGCGGCGCGGCCGAGGTGGAAGGTGGCGATGTTGACGTTCGCCTCGCCCAGGGCGGTGCCGAGGCGGCCGATCATGCCCGGCTTGTCCTCGTTGGCGACATAGAGCATGTGCGGCCCCAGTTCGGCCTCGACGGGAATGCCGTTGATGGAGACGACCCGGGGCTTGTTGCCGAGGATCACCGTTCCGGCGACGCTGGCGGAGCCGTGCTCGGTCACCACGGTGAGGCGGACCAGGGTGTGGTAGTCGTTGCACTGCTCGTTCTTGGCCTCGGTGACGCTGATGTCGCGCTCGCGGGCGATGACGGGGGCGTTGACCATGTTGACGCTGGCCATCAGCGGCGAAAGCAACCCCTGCAACACCACCTGGGTCAGGGGTTTGGTGTTCAGCTTGGCGACCTCGCCTTCGTACTCGATCCTGACCGCCTTCATGGCGTGGTGGGCCAATTGGCCCGCGAAGCCGCCGATCTGCTCGGCGAGTTTCATGTAGGGCCGGAGCTTGGGTGCGTCCTCGGCCGAGACCGAGGGCATGTTGAGGGCGTTGGTGACGGCCCCCGACAGCAGATAGTCGGCCATCTGCTCGGCCACCTGGAGCGCCACGTTCTCCTGCGCCTCGTTGGTGGAGGCTCCCAGATGGGGCGTGGCGACCACCTGTTCCATCCCGAACAGGGCGTTGTCGGTGGCGGGCTCCTTTTCGAACACGTCGAAGGCGGCTCCGGCGACGTGGCCGGAATCCAGGGCCGCCTTGATGTCCTTCTCGACCACCAGACCGCCTCGGGCGCAGTTGACGATGCGCACGCCCTTTTTCATCTTGGCGATGGCCTTGGCGTCGATGATGTTGCGGGTGGCGTCGGTCAGGGGCGTGTGCAGGGTGATGAAGTCGGCACGAGCGAACAATTCGTCCAACTCCGCCTTCTCCACGCCGAGGTCGGCCGCCCGCTCGCCGGACAGGAACGGGTCATAGGCCACCACCTTCATCTTCAGCCCCACCGCCCGGTCGGCGACGATGGCGCCGATGTTGCCGCAGCCGATGATGCCCAGGGTCTTGCCGTACAGTTCGACCCCCATGAAGCGGTTCTTTTCCCACTTGCCCTCGTGGGTGGAGGCGTTGGCCACCGGAAGCTGGCGCGCCAGGGCCATCATCAGGGCGATGGCGTGCTCGGCGGTGGTGATCGCGTTGCCGAAGGGGGTGTTCATGACCACGATGCCACGGCTGGTCGCGGCGGGGACGTCCACGTTGTCCACCCCGATCCCGGCGCGGCCGACCACCTTCAGCCTGTCGGCCACGGCGATGATCTCGGCGGTGACCTTGGTCGCCGAGCGGATGGCCAAGCCGTCGTAGCCGCCGATGATCGCCTTCAACTCGTCGGGCTTGAGGCCGGTCTTGACGTCGACCTCGACGCCACGGTCCTTGAACACCTGAACGGCGGCGGGGCTCAGCTTGTCGCTTACCAGAACCTTGGGCATGGCCCGTATCTCCTTAAACCATCTCGGCCCGGACCTGGGCGTGCGCCCAGTCGAGCCAGGGGCACAGCGCGGCGATGTCGGAACTTTCCACCGTCGCCCCGCCCCAGATGCGCAGGCCGGAAGGCGCGTCGCGGTAGGCGCCGACGTCGTAGGCGACGCCTTCCTTGTCCAGAATCGCGACCAGACGCTTGGCGGCGGCGGCCTTGCCGTCCTCGGACAGGGCGGCGAACCAGGGCGCGGCGATCTTGAGGCAGATGGAGGTGCTGGAGCGGATCGCCTTGTCCTCGGCCAGGAACGCCGCCCAGTCGGACGCGGCCACCCAGTCCTCCAACACCTTCAAATTGGCGGTGGAGCGGGCGATCAGGCCCTTCAGCCCGCCGACGGACTCGGCCCACTTCAAGGCGTCGATCTGGTCCTCGGCGGCGATCATCGACGGCGTGTTGATGGTTTCCGCCTCGAAGATGCCTTCGATCAGCTTACCCTTGGCGGTCAGACGGAAAATCTTGGGCAACGGCCACGGGGGCGTGTAGCTCTCCAGGCGTTCGACGGCGCGGGGAGAGAGGATCAGCATGCCGTGGGCCGCCTCGCCACCCAGCACCTTCTGCCAGGAATAGGTGACCACGTCGAGCCTGTCCCACGGCATCTCCATGGCGAAGACCGCCGAGGTGGCGTCGCAGATGGTCAGGCCCTTGCGGTCCGGCTTGATCCAGTTCCCATCGGGAACCCGGACGCCGGAGGTGGTGCCGTTCCAGGTGAACACCACGTCGCGGTCGCAATCCACCTGGCCCAGATCGGGAAGCCTGCCGTAATCGGCCTTGAAGGCGCGGACGTCGGGCAGCTTCAACTGCTTGGTCACATCGGTGATCCAACCGTCGCCGAAACTTTCCCAGGCCAGAAGATCGACTCCGCGCGCGCCGAGCAGGGACCACATCGCCATTTCGACGGCCCCGGTGTCGGAGCCGGGAACGATGCCGATTCGCCATTCGGGGGGCAGGCCGAGCACGGACCGGCTGCGGTCGAGAACCTCTTGCAGGCGCGCCTTGCCGGGCTTGGCGCGGTGCGAGCGCCCGACCAGGGCGGAGGACAGCGCGGCCGGAGTCCAACCAGGACGCTTGGCGCAGGGGCCGGAGGAGAAATGGGGGCAGAGGGGCCGGACGGAGGGCCGGACGGGCATATTCATGTGATTGATCCTTCCTTGCAGAAGGTGCGCGGCCCGTTGGGGGACCGTGACCCGGCGCGGATACTAGATCGGCGGCTCAAAATGTCCAGGGTAATTTGCCGCGGGGCGTTTTTCGCCCTAAGCACCGGGCGGGCGCGGTCATGCCGCCCCAAGCGCCGGGCGGGCGCGGTCATACCGGAGGTGTGCCCTGTTCGGGCTCCGAGCCCTGGTTGACGCTCGATTGCCGGAGGGTGTACCGTCCCGCCCGCGTCTGATCCCTACGGTGGCGGTTTTCGATGGCGATTGCGGACACGTGCGTGCTTGGCCGGGACGTCAAGGTGTTTCACCCCGATCTGGTCAACCTTTACGGATGCACCATCGGGGAGGGGACCAGGATCGGCACGTTCGTCGAAATACAGAAGGGCGCCGTCGTCGGCCGACATTGCAAGGTGTCCTCCCACTCCTTCATTTGCGAGGGGGTGACGGTGGAGGATGCGGTCTTCATCGGCCACGGCGTGATGTTCACCAACGATCTCCGCCCCCGCGCGGCCAATCCCGACGGAAGCCTTCAGACCGAGGCGGATTGGACCCTGGTGCCGACCTTGGTGCGGCAAGGGGCTTCCATCGGCAGCAACGCCACCATCGTCGCCGGAGTGACCATCGGACGGCACGCGCTGGTGGGGGCCGGGGCGGTGGTGACGGCGGACGTGCCCGACCACGCCATCGTCGCCGGCGTCCCCGCCAGGGTCGTCGGCGACACGCGGAGCCCCTGACGTCCTTATATCTTTCTGATTGGCAGGAACGGCAAACATGATCAACGTCGGCGTCGTCGGATGTGGCTATTGGGGACCCAATCTCATCCGCAACTTTCTGGAAAGCGACGCGACCCGGACGACGATGATCTGCGACCTCGATCCCGAGCGGCTGGCTCCGATGACCCGGCGTTATCCGGCGGTGCGCGCCACCACCAGTTACGCCGAGATGCTGGCCGACACCGAGGTCGACGCGGTGGCCATCGCCACCCCGGTCCGGACCCATTTCGATCTGGCGATGGCGGCGCTCAAGGCCGGCAAGCACGTCCTGATCGAGAAGCCGATGACGGAAACCGTCGCCCAGGCCCGGCTCCTGATCGAGGAGGCCGAGCGGCGGCGCCTGACCCTGATGGTGGATCACACCTTTGTTTACACGGGGGCGGTGCGCAGGATTCGCGCCCTGGTGGACTCGGGTGACGTCGGCGACGTGCGCTATTTCGATTCGATCCGGGTCAATCTGGGCCTGTTCCAGCACGATGTGGACGTGATCTGGGACCTTGCGGTCCACGATCTGTCGATCCTGGATTACGTGCTGCGCCAGACTCCGGTGGAGGTCTCGGCGGTCGGGGCCAACCATATCCCCGGCATGCCCGAGAACATCGCCTATCTCACCCTGTTCTACGACAGCGGCGTCATCGCCCACGTCAACGTCAACTGGCTGGCGCCGGTGAAGGTGCGCCGCACGCTGATCGGAGGCACCCGGAAGATGATCATCTTCGACGACCTGGAAACCAGCGAGAAGGTGAAGATCTACGATTCCGGCATCACCGTGACCCAGGACCCGGAGCAGATTTATCAGATGCTGATCGGCTACCGGACCGGGGACATGTACGCGCCGAAGATCGACGGCAAGGAGGCGCTGCGGGTCGAGGTCGCCCACTTCGCCGATTGCGTGGCGACGGGCAGGCGCTCGGAGACCGACGGCGTCGCCGGTCTGCGGCTGGTCAGCATGCTCACCGCGGCAACGGAATCCATGAAATCCCGGGGACGCCCGGTGGCTCTTTCGTTCGAGGGAGTCGCACCATGATCCCCTTTCTCGATTTGAAGGCCCAGTACGCCGCCATCAAGGCGGAGTTGGAGCCCGCCGTCCTGGAAGCCCTGGCCAGCACCCAGTACGCCCTCGGTCCCGCCGTTGCCGCCTTCGAGGAGCGGTTCGCCGCCTATTGCGGGGTGAAGCACGCGGTCGCGCTCAACTCCGGGACCTCCGCCCTGCACCTTGCCCTGCTGGCGGCGGGGATCGGTCCCGGCGACGAGGTGATCACCGTTCCCATGACCTTCGTCGCCACCACGGCGGCCATCACCTACGCGGGGGCCCGGCCGGTGTTCGTGGACATCGATCCGGCGACCTGGACCATGGACCCGGCCCGGATCGAGGACGCCGTCACGGAACGGACCAAGGCGATTCTGCCGGTCCACCTGCACGGACTGACCGCCGACATGGACGCGATCAACGCCGTGGCGCGGCGGCACGGACTCGCCGTCATCGAGGATGCGGCCCAGGCCCACGGCGCCGAGGACAAGGGCCGCCGCGCCGGCTCGCTTGGCGACATGGGGTGCTTCAGCTTTTATCCCGGCAAGAATCTGGGCGCGTGCGGCGAGGGCGGGGCCGTGGTCACCGACGATCCCGGCAAGGCCGCCACCATGCGCATCCTGCGCGACTGGGGCCAGACGGAAAAATACAACCACGCCCTCAAGGGGTTCAACTACCGGATGGACGGCCTCCAGGGGGCCGCCCTCGGGGTGAAGATGCGCCACATCGAAGCGTGGACGGAGGGCAGGCGGGCCAACGCGGACCGCTATGACCGGCTTCTCCGGGGCCTGGGAATCGGTTTGCCCGCTCCCCCCGCCCATTGCCGCCACGTCTACCACGTCTATGCGGTTCGGGTGCGGGGGCGGGACGCGGTGCAGAAGGCCCTGAGCGCGGCCGGCGTGGCGACGGGAATCCATTACCCGGTCCCGGTTCACCTGCAACCGGCCCATACCGACCTGGGCTACAAGGCCGGCGACTTCCCCGTCTCGGAAGAGGCGGCGCGGGAGTTCCTGTCGCTCCCCATGTTCCCCGAACTGACGGAAGGGCAGATAGAGGCGGTCGCTGCCGCCCTGGCGAAGGCTTTGGAGCACCGGCCATGACCCTGGCGGGCCGGCGCGTTCTCGTCACCGGGGGGGCGGGGTTCATCGGCTCGTCCCTGGTCGAGCAACTGGCCGCCGCCGGCGCGGAAACGGTCGCCGTGGACAATCTGGTCAACGGCAAGCGCGAAAATCTGGAACAGGCGGCGGAAAAGGGAGCGCGGCTCGACGTCGCCGACATCCGCGACGACGCGGCCATGGCCCGGCTGCTGCGCGGCGTGGACGTCGTCTATCATCTGGCGTGTCTGGGGGTCCGCCACTCCATCCATGCGCCGATGGAAAATCACGCGGTCAACGCGACCGCCACCCTGTCCCTGCTCGGACTGGCGCGGGAGGCCGGGGTCGGACGGTTCGTCACCGTTTCCAGCTCGGAGGTCTACGGCACCGCCCGCTGGGCGCCGATGACCGAGGAGCACCCGACCTTTCCCATGACCGTGTACGGCGGGGGCAAACTGGCCGGAGAGTGCTACACGCGGGCGCTTTTCGAGACCCACGGTTATCCGACCGTGGTCGTGCGTCCCTTCAACAGCTTCGGTCCGCGTTGCCATCACGAGGGCGACAGCGGCGAGGTGATCCCCAAGTTCCTCCTGCGTTGTCTCGCGGGGCGGCCGCTGGTCGTGTTCGGGGACGGCAGCCAGACCCGCGACTTCACCTTCGTCGCCGACACCGCGCGCGGCATCCTGGCGGCCGGGCTGTCCGATGCCGCCGTGGGCCAGACCATCAATCTGGGCAGCGGACGGGAGATTGCCATCGCCCGGCTCGCCCGCGAGGTGGCCGCCGTCGCCGGCCGTCCCGACGCCGAGATCGTCCACGACGCCCCCCGTCCCGGCGACGTCCTC
>JADGDA010000108.1 GCA_015228695.1 Alphaproteobacteria bacterium | reverse complement strand
CAAAAGGGAGAACTCCGAGCTTCGCAAACAGCTTGAGCGTTTCGAGGGCAAGGTCAAGATCCTCACCCAGGACACCGCCATGCAGCGCTTGCTGGAAGTGGCGCGGCAGGTGGCTCCGACCGATTGCAACGTCATCATCACCGGGGCCAGCGGCACCGGCAAGGAATTGATCGCCCGCTATGTGCATGCGTCCAGCAACCGCGCCGACGGCCCGTTTCTCGCCGTCAATTGCGGAGCGTTCACCGAGGATCTGCTGGCCAACGAACTGTTCGGCCACGACAAGGGGGCCTTTACCGGAGCCACCACCGAAAAAAGCGGTCTGATCGAGGCGGCGGCGGGGGGGACCCTGTTCCTCGATGAAATCACGGAAATGGCGCCGGCCATGCAGGTCAAGCTGCTCCGCGTCATCCAGGAACGGGAATTCATGCGGGTCGGCAGCACCGATCTGGTCAAGGTGGACGTCCGCTTCATCGCCGCCACCAACCGCGATCCCCTGGAGTCGGTCAAGAACGGGGCCTTCCGCGCGGACCTTTACTATCGCCTGAACGTGGTCAATCTCCACGTCATGCCCCTGGTGCGGCGCGCCGGGGACATTCCCCTTCTCGCCTACTACTTTCTGCGCCGGTTCTCGGGCCTGATGAAAAAGGCCGTGAGCGAGATCGGACCGGATGCCCTGGACCTGCTGAAGACCCACGACTATCCCGGCAACGTGCGCGAGCTTCAAAACATCATCGAACGGGCCGTGGCCATCTGCACCGGCACCCAGATTTTACCCTCCCATCTGCCCGACGATCTGCGCGCGCGCGGGCGCGCCCAGGCCTTCCAAAGCCGCGAGGGGCAGATTTTGACCCTGGAGCAGCATGAGGAGGAATACATCCGCTGGGTTCTCGATCAAACCAAGGGCAACCAGTCCCAGGCGGCCAGGCTTCTCGGCATCGACCGCGTGTCGCTGTGGCGCAAGCTGCGCAAAAGCCACGACGCCTCCAACGGATAGCGCATCATTGCATATCGCAACACGGCGCTGCGATTGGCATCACCCGTCGTGATCCGCGGTAAACGGCCCTGTTGCGCGGCCGCGCACGGCCCCCGACCGAAAACTATTGCAAATTGCATCCATCCCCCAAGGGGGGGCTATAAAAACATATTCATTTCAATGAATTACGACGTGGCATCATTCGTGCTTCAGAAGCGGGGCCAAGGAGGCTCCACTTTTGAAGGATCAAGACATGACACGACCTGCGAGCTGGTTATCCAGGATGTTTGCCGCCATCGCCTTCGCCGAGGCCGGCGAGTTCGAGACCGCCCGTAGCCTGCTCGCCGAGATGGCGGCCGGTCCACGCTGAACGCCAGAGCGCCTGGACGAAGCCCGCCACGCCCCCTCTCCCCGTCGGCGCTTCGATGATCCGGGGAGCGGCGTGGGGGGGCAGGGAATTGGCGTGACTGCCAACGACGATCGCGTCGCTCCGCAGGGAGGCCGCGAGGTGGGCGATTGTCCGCGCGGGGTGGCCGGTCGTGATTCTCCGCTGGCCCCCGAGGCCGTGCCGGTCCATGAGCCGGTCCAGGCGCCGGCGGGCCGACACCGCCAATTCCGCCTCCATTTCCACGGAGGTGAGAAACGGCCAGTGATCGGTTTCAAGCCCCGGCATGTGATCGACCACATGGGCCACCACGACGGACCCGCCCCTTTCCCGGGCGAGCCGGAGGGCGTGGCGCGCGCCCTCCGCCCCCCGATCATCGAGGCCGATCACCGCCAGCAGCCGGGGGGCCGGCGGGAGCGACGCGGCGTCAGTGGCCGCCGACATGCAGGATTCCCGACGCGGCCAACGCGAGCACCAACACCTCGACGATCGCGATGAGGGCGTAGACGACATCCTTCTTCTTCAGAAACATCGGGATGAGCGGCAGATAGCAGAGAATGGTGATCCCCGCCAGAAAGGCGATCCCGACGTAGTTCAGGAAATCGCCGTTACCCAGCTTCGATGTCCATGCCCACCCGGGCTCGACGGCCGCCTTTTGCAGAAACTCGTGGGTTCCCATGCCCCAGTAGAGCGAAACCTGATCCAGGGGAATATGGGGAGGCAAAAGCCCGAAGACGTAAATTGAAAAGGTGACCACCAGCGCGGCCAGCCCGGCCTTCATCCCCCAGTCGAGCAGGTTGGCGTAGATGATCTGCTCGTCCGTCGCTTTCGGCTTCGACGTGTGGACGCCGGAATCGTCTTTCTCGTTGGTCATCGTTCGCCCCCCCTCAGATTCCGAAGCCCTTGGCCAGCGCGCGCGCGCCGGCGAACAGCAGCATGATGATGACCACCTTGCGCACGACCGCGGCCTTGGTCACGGCCAGCAAGCGCACGCCCACCATCGACCCCAGCATGATGCCGATGATCGACGGCACCACGATCATGGCCAGAACGGCCCCCTGATTGATGTAGACCCAGGCCGCCGAGGTGTCGGTGATGGACAGGAGAAACTTGCTGGTGGCCACCGACAGCTTGAGCGGCGCTCCCATCAGCAGGTTCAGCACCGGGACGTTGGCCCAGCCGGCCCCCAGCCCGAACATCCCGGCCATGATGCCGATTCCGATGAACAGGAACAGCCCGGTCGCGGTGTGGTGAATCTTCCAGTCGACGTTCCGGTTGATGGTCGGCTCGTAATAGATCCCGCTGATGCGCAGCGCGGAAGAAAGCGCGTCCGCTTCCTTGACGTCGGGGTATTCGGACTTCTTCGCCTTCAGCATGATGACGACGATGCCCAGGATGGTGACCCCAAGGGAGATCTGGATGACGTTGGTCGGCAGCGCCAGCCCGATCATGGCCCCGACAATGGCCGCCGAGGATGCGATCAACGCCACCGGCAGGGCGAGGCGCAGATCGGCCATCCCCTTCTTCAGCAGGGCGGGACCGGCGGCCAGCGCCCCGGACAGGGCGACCAGCAGACCGGCGCTACGGACGAAGTCCAGATGGAAGGGAAAGAACCCGCCGACGATGGGCACGAACAGGACGCCGCCCCCAACCCCGCCGAGAACCGCGACGATGCCCAGCCCGAACGTCACGACGAACAGGATCACCGGCCACGCCCACCACGGCATCCCCGCAGCCTCGGGCACGGCCACCGCCGCAGCCTCGGACACGACCGCCTTGGACGCGACGGCCTCCGTCGCCCAGGCCGTCTCCCCCACCAGCGCCCCAATCGCCAAAAGGGCACAGAACAACAACCAACGTCCCCGTACAGACATGACGCACCACCCCTATTCCGATGCGATCACCCGCGCAGACGAAGGCCCCGCATGACCAGCCAGAGCCGGTCACGGAGCAACCCTCGTTTCCGCGAGAATCCAGTGTGGTGCGTTATGTAATATGAAGTGGCGCATTACAACGTTGCAAATTGCACCACATCGAGGGGTGCCGCGTCATATCAGCGGTCATTTCCAATGGCCGCTGGAGCCCGCGACTGCGGGCCGGCGCCGTCATGCCGGAGGCGTGCCTCCGGCACGACACGCCGAAAGCCAAGGCCGGAGGCCGCCCGGCGACTGAGGGAACCGCCCCCGGTCATTCTTAATGACCGGGGATATCAGTCGTCGCGTGGAGGCAACCGGTGGGTGACGCCCCGGTGGCAGTCGATGCAGGTCTTGCCGCTCCGGACGCCCTCGGCGTGCTCCTCCTGGGCGCGGGGCCGCTGATCCGCGACTTTCATCGTGGCAAAGGCGTGGCAGGTCCGGCATTCGCGGGAATCGTTCGAGCGCATGTACGCCCAGACACGCTCCGCCAGTTCCTCGCGTTTGGCCTCGAATTTTTCCCGGGTATCAACGGTGCCGATGGCCGTGTGGTACAGGTCGGCCACGGCCAGGACCTTGCGGAGCACCTTGGGTCCGAACTCCCTGGGAACATGGCAATCCGGGCAGGTCGCGCGCACACCGGAGGGGTTATGGGCGTGGGCGCTGTCCTGATACTCCCGATAGACGGTCGTCTCCATCTCGTGGCACGAGATGCAGAACTCCATCGTGCTGGTCCGATCCATGATGCGCTCGAAGCCAAGCCACGCCCCCAGCGCGACGATCCCCCCGGCCAGGAACAGGATGGCCGCCGGATAACGCACGGAAGGCTGCCGGATACGCCGGAACCAGGATGCCTTGGGTGTCACTCTTCCCTACTTCCAAAAAAGAACGCCGCCGGAAGGTCGAAACGATTCCGGCGGCGTCCGATCGGCGGCTCCGTTTACTTCGGCAACGTCTGCAAGTGAGCGACGAGGTCCGCCGCGATGTTGTGGTCGAGCGCGAAGAGCGCCGGCATCGCGGCCTTCGGCTGACCGTAGAGCACCTTGTGCAGCATCTCGACCCCATTGCCGGCGGCGGCGCCGAGCGCTTCCGCGTCCGCGATCTTCTTGCCGTCCGTGCCGTGGCAGCCGACGCAGATCGTCTCGAAATACACCTTGCCCTTGGCGGCATCACCCTTGGACTTCATCGACGCGGGATTGATGTAATCGCTCATGTCGACCTGGCCCTTGGAAATGAAGTTGGCGAGGTCGGCGACGTTCGCGTCGGACAGCATGGCGGCGGTGTATCCGTGGGTCTTGTCACGGATGATGGCGGCGATGGCGGCGGAATCCTTGCCCGCGGACTCGGTCACACCCTTCACGCCCGAGAAGTGCTTGCCGGAGCCATAGGCCCCGTCCTTGCCCTTCAGATCCCAGCCATGGCATTCCTTGCAACGCCAAGTCACGTCGTCCTTCTGATCCTTGCCCTGATAGGACGGATGGGTCCCGACGGGCTTTTCCGCCTTGTTCTCGGCCCACCACTTGTCGTAGAGCCGCCCCCCGCGCACGATGGACGCCTCATCGTCCGCAACCGCCGAGGCCGCCGAGGCGACGGCGAAACCAGCCACGACGGCGCCCGCCGTCAACATCCGCATCCACATGCCGAACCGCATCGAAAAACTCCCTCTCTCCGAAGACAACCCCCACGCCCACGCGAGCCTCCCGGCTCCGGCGTTCCTTGGGCCGGGAGGTTATGCCACCGTGACTTGCCGTTCAAGAGGGGAGTACAGGTCGGGACAGGTGGGCCGAAATCCTCTTGGGGACCAGGGGAAGACGTGATAGGGGACACCCCAGCCCCCTCCCCCGGCCATGGGATAAGGTCAATGGCGTCCATCCAATCGATTCTGGTCTACGTCGGCGTCGATCTCGTCGGCGATGCGCTCATGAAACTTCCCTTTCTGCGCGCCCTGCGGAGCGGTTTCCCCGACGCCCGCGTCACCTGGGTCGCGGGCCAGGACACCAGCGTTTTCGCCAACGTCATGCAACCCGCCGCGAACGGCCTGATCGACGAGGTGATCGAGCGCGCCGACCTGGGCCGTTCCGCGTCCGAACTGCTGCGGCGGCCCATGGGCGGACGGGCCTTCGACCTGATCATCGACACCCAGAAGACCCTGCTCACCACCCTGGTCCTGAAACGGATTCCCCACCGGCTGTTCATTTCGGGCACGGCCGCCTTCCTGCTGTCGGACCGCCGCCCCCGCCGGGGCTATCGCTCCCCGAGCCACATGGTCCGCCGGATGCTGGACCTCGTCGAACTGGCCCTCGGGCGCCCGGAGCCGACGCCGGAGACCATTTCCGTGGACATGGACCCGGCCTTTTCGCGGGGAGCGGGGGAATTGCTGCCCCCCGGCCCCGCTTTCGTGGGGCTGGCGCCCGGCGCGGGGGGGCGTCACAAGTGTTGGCCGGTCGAGAAGTTCATCGCCCTGGCGCGCATTCAGGAAGAGCGCGGGCGGACCCCGGTGTTCCTGATCGGCCCCCAGGAAAGGGAATGGGAGGAATGGTTGCGGGTGGAGGTGCCCACGGCCCTGTTCCCGCTCCAGGCCCCCGGTGTCGCCGACAGGTTCAAGGGCTCGCCCCTGTTCACCATCGCCCTCGGCCGCTGCCTGCGCGCGGCGGTGTGCAACGATTCAGGACTGGGCCACATGATGGCCTCGGCCGACACGGCCCTCGTTTCCCTGTTCGGCCCCACCAGTCCGAAAAAGTTCAGCCCCCTCTCGCGGAAACTGACCGTGCTCACGGCCCAGACCTGGGGCGGCGGCGACATGGCCCTCATTCCGGTGGACGCCGCCGCCGCCGCCGTGGACAAAGCCTGTTCTACCCCCTCTTGATCCGGGCCCCTCTTGATCCGGGACCTCCGGCGACCAAGATGGTGGGGAGACGGTCGCGTGAAGAGCCGCGAGGCGACATGACGGTGGATGTGTCCTTCCCCTTCGACAACAGCTATGCCCGGTTGCCGGAACGCTTCTACGCCCGCCTCGGCCCCACGCCGGTCGCGAGGCCGCGTCTGGCCCGCCTCAACCATCCCCTCGCCCTGGAACTGGGGCTCGATCCCGAGACCCTGGCTTCGCCCGTGGGGGTCGAGATTCTGGCCGGAAACCGCCTTGCCCCGGGCTCCGAGCCCCTTGCCCAGGCTTATTCCGGTCATCAGTTCGGAAACTTCGTTCCCAGTCTCGGCGACGGCCGCGCCATTCTCCTGGGCGAGGTCGTCGACCGGACCGGCAACCGCCGCGATATCCAGCTCAAGGGCTCCGGGCCGACGCCCTTCTCGCGCAACGGCGACGGCCGCGCGGCCCTGGGCCCGGTGCTGCGCGAATACCTGATCAGCGAAGCGATGGCCGCCCTCGGAATTCCCACCACCCGCTCCCTCGCCGTGGTGACGACGGGGGAACCGGTCGTCCGCGAGACGGTTCTGCCGGGAGCCGTTCTCACCCGGGTCGCGTCGAGCCACATCCGGGTCGGTACGTTCCAGTTCTTTGCCGCGCGCGGCGATATCGAGGGGGTGCGCCTTCTGGCCGATCACGTCATCGCCCGCCACTACCCGGACGCCGCCTCCGCCGAACAACCCTATCGGGCCCTGTTCGAACGGGTGGTTCTGCGGCAGGCGGATCTGGTGGCGCGGTGGATGCTGGTGGGGTTCATCCACGGCGTGATGAACACGGACAACACCTCCATTGCCGGAGAAACCATCGACTACGGCCCCTGCGCCTTCCTGGACGCCTACCACCCCGGCACGGTGTTCAGCTCCATCGACCATCAGGGGCGTTACGCATTCGGAAATCAGCCCCGGATCGCCATCTGGAATCTGGCCCGCCTCGCCGAGACCCTGCTGCCCCTGTTGTCCGAGGAACCGGAAACGGCCCTGGCCTGGGCGCGGGACGCCCTGGGGGACTTCCTGCCCCGATTTTCCCAAACCCTGCTCGCGGGGCACCGGCGCAAGCTCGGCCTGTTCACCGAGCACCCGGAGGACGCCGCTCTGGCGGACGATCTTCTGGAAACGATGGCCGCGAACCAGGCCGACTTCACCCTGACCTTCCACCGCCTGGGCAGGGCGGCGGAGGACCCGGACGCCGACGCCGGAGTGAGGCGGTTGTTCGCCGATCCCCCGGCCTACGACCGATGGGCCGCGCGCTGGCGGCGGCGGCTGGCCGACGAGCCCGACCCCGTGGCCCGATATGGACGGACGCGCCGGAACGCCATGGAGACGGCCAACCCGGCCCGCATCCCCCGCAATCATCTGGTCGAGCACGCCCTGGACGCGGCCATGGGGGACGACGACTTCGGCCCCTTCGAGGACCTTGCCGCCGCCTTGCGCGCCCCCTATGATGACCAGGGCGTGGAGGATGTCTTCTCGGACCCGCCGCGCCCCGAGCAACGGGTCTTCTACACGTTCTGCGGCACATGAGAAAGTCTCGCCCATGCCGTCGCGTCGTCTTCGCCGGGTCCTGGCGATTTTCGCCCTCGCCCTCGGCCTCGCCGGGCCGGTCGCGGCGGAGGAGGTGACCGTCTTTGCCGCCGCATCGACCACCAACATCATGGACGAGGTCGGCGCGCTGTTCTCCGCCCGGGGCCTGGGCACGGTGAAGCCATCCCATGCCGCGTCCTCCACCCTGGCCAAACAAAT
>JADGDA010000107.1 GCA_015228695.1 Alphaproteobacteria bacterium | reverse complement strand
ATCATCCCATGCAGATGCAGGCCCAGCATCTCCGCGGCCGTCCATCCGAGCGCGCGGACGGCCGCCGGATTGACGAAGGTGGTCTCCCCCTCGCGGTTCAGCCCGTAGATCCCATCGTCGACGGAATCGAGGAGCAGCCGCAACCGCTTCTCCCGTTCGAGCAGGCCTTTCTCGGCCCGCCGGCGCAGATCGTCCACGCCCAGCAGAACCCGCGCCGTCTTCAGGCACACGTATACCAGGGCAACCGCGACCAGCAGGGCATGCACGACGTGTTCGTTGTTTTCGCCGTACACCCCCCATTTCGCCCCCAGACTCGTCACGAATTCCGCCGCCAGCGGGAGCAGGATGGCCACGGGCAGCAGAGTCCTGGCCAGAATGCCCGCCGGACCGGAATCAAGCACAACGGCCGAGACCGGGTGCTCGGGATGGGCGGTCAGAACCCCGGCGGTCAGAAGCAGGAAGAAGAGAACGGTAAGGATCGCGATCCCAGTGGCGGAGGGCACCACGGTGTAGAGGTGGGGGCTTTGATAGACGTAACCGAACAGGCCCAGCAGGGACGCCGCTCCCGCGAACAGGGGCAGGGGCCGGCTCCACCACCGGTCCAGCCGATCCTGCATGAGGGAGACGCCCAGCAGGATGAAGGTCACCGCCGTGATCGGGGCGGGACGGCCGAGATGGACGGTCAGTATCGCGTCCTTGCCCTCCTGAATGAAGAACTGGCTGAAGCCCGAGTCGTAAGCGAACACGTACTCGCTCACCACCAGCCCGCCATGGGCGGCGGAGGCCAGGGCCAGCACCTTCGCCAAGGGGCGGCCCCAGGCCGCGCCGTCCCCCCGCAGCACCAGCAGCAGGGCGATTCCCTGCAACAGGAACCCGAGGGCGGTGTTGAACTTCATGTCGATGGTGCCGGGAAAGGGATTGCGCAGCAGGGGCGTGTCCCATACCCACCCCGCCATGACCGTCAAGGCTCCCAGGATGACGGCGAGGCCCAGGGTCCGGCTCAGCCGGAGACCGGTCACGTCCGCCCCCCGGCCGTGGCGACGTAGGCTTCGTACAGCTTGTCCTCGCGCATGATGTGATCGCGCACCCAGGGCACCAGCAGGGACAACAGCCGCCCCCCCACCCCGGCGGCGAATCCCTCCGTCAGTTGCAGCCGGAGCGCCAGGATGTCGGCCATGATCGACTCGTGCCGCTTCCGGTGGGAGTCCATGCCGGGAAAGCCCACCGCGCGCATGAGGTCCTCTTCCCGGGCGAAGTGCCCCCCCAGATGCTCCACCGTCTCGTCGAGAACGCCTTCCATGATGACGGGGTCCTCGTTCCCCTTGGTCCCCGCGACCTGATTGATGAGGTCGATGAGGCGGCGATGGTCCCGGTCCATTTCGGGCGAGCCGACGCTCATGTCCTTGTTCCAGTCCAGCAGAACGGTGGACGACCGGCGTTTCATCACCTCCAGAAACGCCTCGACCACGACGGGATCGAACTGGGTTCCCGACCGCTCGCGGATATGGGCCACGGCCCCGTCCGAGGTCCAGGGCTCGCGGAAGGGGGCCGCGCTGGTCAGGGAGTCGAACACGTCGGCAACCGCGACCACCCGCGCCGGCAAGGGGATGGACGTCCCCGACAGCCCGGCGGGATAGCCTTTTCCGTCGAAATGCTCATGGTGGCAACGCACGATATCGACGGCCATCCTCAAGGGCAGATTGCCTTCCGCCAGCCGTTCCGCCGCCCGCAGGATCTCGGTTCCGGCGATGGGATGACGTTCGACCAACGCCCGTTCCTCGGGCGTCAGCGGCCCCGGCTTGGTGAGCACCTCCACCGGAACGGTCATCTTGCCCAGGTCATGAAGAATGGACGCCCACCCAAGCTCGGCCAGGAACGTGGGCTCCATGGGAGCGTCCCACCGGCCGGCGCGATGCATGACGCTGGCGATTTCCTCGCTCAGGCGCGCGACTCGGGGACCATGGTCATGGCTGTCGTCGAGCTTGTGCTCGGCGGCCCCGGCCACGGCGACCGCCATGGCGAGGCTGGCCCGCTTCATCTGTTCGTAGGCGACCAGGTTGTCGAACTCGACCGAGATGTTCGACGAGAACACCTCGATCAGGCTCTGGTCCGAGTCCCGCATCATCCGGTCGCTGTCGAAATGAACCACCACCTCGCGGTCGTTGGGGGTCGCCAGATAGATCGTCATCCTGAACGCGTCGAAACTGCTCCGCTTCGTCCGCATCGCGTTCAGGACGGCCTCGGCGACGACGGCGTCCACATGGCCGCGCAAGGGCTGGTTGGTGGCGTCGCGATAGCGCCCGGAAGCGGCGAGGACGTACAGGTCGGGCTCGCACCCATCCTGAAGATGCATCTGGTTCTGCACGCAGATGATGCCGCCGGGACCGACATCGAGAAGACCGGAAATCTGGTTCAGAATGCCCTCGGCAAACAGTTGCAGGGAGCGTTTGCGGAACAGCGTCGAACAGGCGGTGATGACCTTTTCCAACCCCTGACGGCTTAAGGTGAGGGCCATGATGTCGGCGTAGGAGCGCAGGGCGGTGATGACCGCGGTCGTCAGCTTCTGCGAGGTCAGCTCGGTCTTTTCCTTGTAGTCGTTGATGTCGTAGTCGAGGATGACGCTTTCCTCGGGCGCCTGACCCGGCTGCCCGGTGCGCAGGATGATGCGCACGGCGGCGTTGCCCAGGGTCTCGCGGATGACCTTCACCAGCCGGAGACCGGCGTCGTCGGTTTCCATCACCACGTCGAGCAGGATGACCGCGACGTCCGGCGTCGCCCGCAGAACCGCCTCGGCCTCGGCCCCGGAATGGGCGCTGATGACCGAAACCCCCCGGTCGCGGTAACGCATCCGGCTCAGAATCATGCGGCTGACGGAGTGAACCTCCTCTTCGTCGTCCACGACCAGGACGGTCCAGTCATTGCGGTGGAGCGCCTCCCGCCGGGAGTTCCCGGAACCACCGCCACCAAAGAGAAGACTCTTGACCATGACGCATCCCCATTCCGGTTCCGCTCAACCCGCCACCACCCGATTGCGTCCCCCGCGCTTGGCCGTGTAAAGGGCGGCATCGGCGCGGCTCAGGGCAAAGGCGATGACGTCCTCCTCGGTCCGCCATTCGGATACGCCGATGCTGACGGTCATGTGAAACACGCCCCCGTGCGAGGGCAGGGGTTCTCCCGCGATGACCTCGCGCAGGCGCTCGGCGACGCGGGCGGCGTCCACGGCCCGCGTTTCCGGCAACAGGATGGCGAATTCCTCGCCGCCGTAGCGGCAGATGATGTCGATGTCGCGCAGCTCGCCCCGGCACACCCTGACCAGCACCTTCAGAGCCACGTCGCCCGTGGCGTGCCCATGGGTGTCGTTGATGGCCTTGAAGTGGTCGATATCGACCATGAGCACGGCGAACGGCCTTCCCAGGCGCCGCCCCCGGGTGATCTCGCGCTTCGTCAGTTCGTCGAAGTGACGGCGGTTGAAGACCCCGGTGAGCGGGTCCAGCGTCGCCAGATTTTCCAGAACCACGTTCACCAGTTCCAGCTCGCGGGTCCGCTCGGCAACCCTGGCCTCCAGGTGCTCGTTCGCTTCGCGGAGCTGCTCATAGTGATGAACGCTGGCGAAACCCACGCCGATCTTCGATGCCAGGGTTTCGAGCAACGTGCGCTCGACCTCCGTCAGCCCCCGCTCGTAGCGGAGGAAGGCAGCCACGTCCAGATCGTCCTCCACCGGGATGTAGAGCGCGGCCTCGCTGCCATGACGGTGGGACTTTCTCTTCAACGCCTCCATGAGGATGGGAAGTGCGCCCCCCTCTTCCTCGCCCATGGTCCCGATGAACCTGGGCTCGGCATCGCCCTGGCGTATGATCAGGGCGACTTCCCGGGTGTCGGGAATGAAGCGGGACAGGGTGTCGATCACCCCCTTTGCGAACGCTTCGAAGCGGCGTTGGCGGAACAGGTCGTTGGAGGTGTCGATGATGCGTTGCAGACCGGCGCGGAGCGCCTCGACCGCCATGATGTCCTGATAGGAGCGCAAGGCGGAGATCAGGGAGGTCGTCAGTTTCTGCGAGGTCAGCTCCGTCTTCTCCCTGTAATCGTTGATGTCGTAATCGACGATCACCCGTTCCTCGGGAGCCTGTCCCGGCTGCCCGGTCCGCAGAATGATCCGGACCATGCGGTTGCCCAATTCCCGGCGGATGTGATGGACCAGCAGCAGGCCGGCGTCGTCGGTCTCCATCACCACGTCGAGCAGAATGACCGCCACGTCCGGCTCGCGGGTCAGCATCTCGCGGGCCTCGCGGGCGGAATAGGCGTGAAGCAGGGCGATCCTCCGCCCCAGGTAGCTCACCTTGGCGAGAATAAGACGGGTGACGGAATGAATCCCCTCGTCGTCATCGACGACGAGGACTTTCCAACCGTCCCCGGCCCGGCCGCCGGTTCCGGGGGCGGAGACGTCCTCCTTTGGGGCGAAAAGACCCTTTTCCATGAGACCGTCTCCCGATGTTCCAGGGCCAAGGCCGCTTCAGGAGCAGCCCGCGCGTTTCTTTTCCTGATTGACGCGGGCACGCAGGGGATCGGCCAGGGCGGGAAATTTCACCCGCACCCCCTTGAACGCCAAACACGCCTCCGCCGTCCGCCCCATCCGTCCCATGCTGACGCCCAGCTTGAACAACGCCTCGGCCGCCCGTTTCCCCTGGGGGAATTCGCGGTAGCTGTCGGAATACGCCAGGGCGGAGAGGCCGAATTCGTTGCGCCCGAAAAAAGTCTCGCCCAGACCGAACAGAGCCAAGCCGGCAACGGCCTCCTGGGGGTGCCCGGCGATGATGGCCCGGTACGCCTTCTCCGCCCCCTCGAAGTCCCTGGTCTTCAAAAGCCTGTCAGCGGCGCTCAACGCCGCCGTCCCGTTCTCCGCCAGACACGGCGGCGCCATGGCCAGCAGGACTCCCATCACGGCGGCGAACAGAAAGAATTTCATGCGCTCCCTCCCCTGCCCCATCTTGCTCCCAGCCAGCCGCCCGCGCAACATTTGCCCGCCGGAACCCATCCGGTTATAACTCCGGCATCCGACGGTGACAGGAAAGAACGGGACATGATCCGCACCTTGCCAATCGCCCTGGCCCTCCTGACGATGACGGCGACGGTGGGGGCCGCCGAGGACGCCGGGCTGACACGGGGCCAGGAGGTCTATGTGCCGGTCTACTCGCATGTGCTGCACGGCAATCAGGGCCGGGGCGGCGCTCCGGAGACGATGCTGCTGTCGACCATGCTGTCCATCCGCAACACCGACGCGCACGCTCCGATCACGGTGCGTTCGGCCCGTTATTACGATACCGAGGGGAGACTCCTGCGCGATTATTGCGAAAAGCCGGTGACCCTGCACCCAATGGCGTCGACAGACCTGTTTGTCGAGCACAAGGATGCCGCAGGGGGCACCGGAGCCAATTTCCTGGTCGTGTGGGACGCGGAAGCCCCCGTCAATCCGCCCCTCATCGAGACCGTGCACGCCAATTTCTTCGGCTCCATCGGGGCCATCTTCGCCACCCGTGGCCAACCGGTGATCCCGCCCGGGAAAAGCCGCTGACCCATGCGGATCATCGGCGGCACGTTGCGGGGACGGCATCTGACGGCGCCAGCCGGGCGGGACACCCGCCCGACGTCCGACCGTATCCGTGGATCGGTGTTCGACATTCTGACTCATCGCTTTTTCAGCGGCGGGTCGTGGGAGGGCTTGAGGGTCGCGGACGTGTTCGCGGGAACCGGGGCCATGGGGTTCGAGGCCCTGTCGCGCGGAGCCTCCCACGCAACCTTTCTCGACAACCGGAGCGAGGCGCTGCGGACCATCCGCGCCAACGCGGAGGCCCTGAACCTCCGGGACCGGGTGTCCGTGGTCGGGGGCGATGCCCTGACCCCGCCCCGGATGCGGGAACCTTTCTCCCTGATCTTCCTCGATCCCCCCTATGCCCTCGGAGTGGCGTCCGCCGCCCTGGCCGCCCTGGCCGGAGCCGGGTGGCTGGGTCCGGACACCCTGTGCGCGGTGGAGTTGGAGGCCAAAAGCACCCTTGCCCCGCCCGAGGGGTGGATCGTCGCGGACGAGCGGAGTCACGGACGGACGAAAGTGGTCTTCGTCGAGAAACTTGAAATCCGTGGCGCTTTGCCGGAATTAGGGGCGGCGCGAATGAATTCGGAGTGACCATGAATTTGAACGATGCGGACCTCCGCGAGATTTCCCAGGTCGTCTTGGACTTCAAGCGCGCGATGGAGATCCGGAGTTCCCTGAACTTCCGTGTCGCGAGGCGCGTGACGGCGCTGTTGCGCCTCGGGGTGCTGACCGCCGGCGGCTTGACCGTCATCCTGGTGCTGATGCTTCTGGGGTTCTCGTCGAAGATCAGAGAGATGACCGAGGTCATGGAAAACATCCGATTGGAATTCACGTCCATGGCCTCCGACATGCAGGTCATGGGAAAGGTCGTCCGGAAAATGGACGAGGACATGGCCGGATTTCCGGATGTCGTCACCGAAATGGGCCATATGCGACGGAACGTCGCCACTCTCGACGCGAGCGTTGCCCAAATGACGGCCAAGGCGCAGCAAATCGAGAACGAAATGCGCGGAATCAGCGCGGATGTCGGGGCCATGACCGGGACGTTCCGCTATCTTGAAGCGTCCGTCGGGGGAATCGGCGCGGATGTGAACCGCGCCTCGACTCCGATGCAAATGTTCAATACCATGACGCCTTCTCCCTGATGCGTGCGGAAGGACGATGGTGACAGAGGCTCCCTCAGATCCGGTTTCCATCGCGGCAACGGCCATGGGCGTGTTTCGCGCCGAGATGGAGGCCATCGACAGAATCGGCGACAAGGCCGGTCGGCGCGCGGCCCGTCTGACCAGGATCATTCTGGCGGCGATGGGCGTTTCCGGGGCCTATCTTGTTTACCTTATCTACGTCATGACGTCGGATCTCGCGATGATGGTGGGCAAGTTTGAAAACATGCATGGTCAAATGGTCTCCATATCCGGCGAGATGAAACGGATCACCCAATCCGTGACCAACATGGGAGCCAACGTTCAGGGCATGCCGTCCATCGCGCGGGACGTGCTGGCCGTGTCGGCCTCGGTGGACGGGATGCGGACGTCGGCGGAGCACATCGATCTTGCCATCGGCGGGATCAACACCAGCGTCGGTCAGGTTGGCCAGGGGACAAACGAAATGACATACCGTTTTTCCAATCTTACGGCCGTCGTCAATCGTATGAACCACAACGTCAATACGATGTTCCGTCCCTTCAGTATGATTCCGAGATAATGCCGGATAGCTTAGACGCGAGTGTCCGTGATGCGGTGGAGAAGGGCGACTTCGCGCTTCACTTTCAGCCGATGTTCAACGGCACGGGCGAAGACGTCACGGGCCTGGAAGCCTTCCTGCGTTGGAATGTCGAGGGCGTCGGCGTCCAGAAGGCCGCTGCCTTTCTGCCCGATCTGGAACGGCAACCCGAATTGATGGCGCTGGTGGACCAATGGGTTCTTGAAACCGCCGTCCGGCAGGGGCGGGAGTGGCTGGATCGGGGCTACGCCTTCGCCAAACTTTTCGTCAATATCTCGACCTGGACCTCGGCCGATGTGCTGAAACGCATGGTGGCCGAGGCGCTGGAAAAGGGGAATTTTCCGGCGAAGCTGCTGGTGCTCGAATGTCCCTGGCGATTGATGGCGATAGGAGCCGAGCACGTTTTTTCCGCCATGGCGGGTGTGAAGAAATTAGGCTGCTCCTTTGTTCTGGACGGAGGCCCTCTTGACCTTGAGTGTCTTGGCATCATGACGGGGGGGCCGATCAAGACGCTCAAGATTTGTTGCCAGCATCTCAGGGAATTGTCGGCGGCGGAGGGGCCGCGTTCCGTCTCGGCATTGATCCGGGCATGGGAACGCCAGGGGATTTCCGTCATCACCATGGGCGTCGAGGACGACGAAGACTCTAAATTGGCGCGGAGCGTCGGTTGTCGATACGTCCAAGGAAACGGCTTCAAGTCTCCATTGTCGGCAAGCGATGCGTCTTCCCTCCTCGGTCTCATAAAAGTTGCAAAAACCGCG
>JADGDA010000106.1 GCA_015228695.1 Alphaproteobacteria bacterium | reverse complement strand
ATACACCAGACGCGACAGACCCGGCAATGGTATCATGCCGGGGCGAATTCACACAACAACGCCGTAATACGGTCGGCGAAGACCCCACTGGGACGGTAGGCGTTGGCTTCGGCCAATGTGGAGCGCTGGACGGGCTGCGCGCCCACGTGATAAAGCCGCGCCGCATGGCTCTCCAGGCCGCCAACGATCTCCCGCAGGCTCGAAGCCCCCGAAAGCTGGCCGTACAGCAGGGCGATGAACTGACTTTTGGTGGTCAGCCGACGCATCCGCTGGTCGGCACCATACTCGGCGACAAGCCGATCAAACGAAGCCCAGGGAACATGCTTCAAAAGATCGTGCAAAACGCTATTCTGGTGCCGCATGGTGTTGACCCTTTTCGTGTCCAGGAGACGCGCCAACGTTTGAACACGAGTAGAATCAATGCCATGCATCCTGTTTAGCAAAGACTGTGCCGGACAGCCGTGCGTTGTGCGCGAATACGCTGCGTCAGTGTCCACCGCACCCGGTTCAGCCCGCAAATCACCTGGGTATCCCGGTCGTAGACCCACTGCCCGGCATCGGCGTCATAGGGAACAACGCGCACGCCGCTGCCGTAATCGCCAAGGCTGGGCATTTTTCCCATGCGGGCCATGGTGGCGAGGCGCAGGATCGGGCTGTCGGCGGCCTGGCGGTGAATCTCGGTGAGGAAGACGTCAGGCTGGCGACTGGTAAACGCCCCCAGTCCCTTCACCGGCAGCAATTGGCCGGGATCGCCGAGAACCAGGATTTTCTTGCCGAACGAACGCAAATCGTTGGCCATGGCCTCATCGATCATCGAGCATTCGTCGAGGACGATCAAATCTGCGGTTCCGGCGGCACCGTGGGGATCAAGTTCGAACTTCGGCTGGCCCGTATCCTCGATCAGGCGGTACGTCATGCTGTGGATGGTGCGCGCGTTTTCGGCTCCCTTTTTACGCAGGACGTGGGCGGCTTTTCCGGTGTAGGCTCCGGTACGGACTTTCTTGATGCCAAAGCGGTCCTTGATCTCGCCGATGGCGATTTCGGTGAGGGTGGACTTGCCGGTTCCTGCGTACCCGGCAAGGTAAAATTCCAGACGGGAGGCGTCGCCGTACCAATCGGCGATGGCCTTGACGGCGGTCGACTGCTGCGGCGTGAGAGTGATCGTCATGCCGCGTTCCTCTGTTCCGATGGCATCAACCGTTCGGCGACGCCGTCGTTCAGCCAATACACCGCCGCCTTGCCGCTGGCGGCCGCCTTATCGGCGTCCTCGCGCGGGAGCGTCATGCACACCAGCACCGGCAGGCCGGAACCGAAGGCCAAGCGGAGCAATCCATTGCGCCCGTCCCGATCCAGGACGTCGGCGGCGTCGAACACCAGGGACTCCGGTCCGTCGATCCGCGCCATCGCCAGGGTCAGGATCACCCGTACCCGGTATTGCTCGGAGGCCGAGAGCAGTGGAAACGGCCGCCCTCCGTAGCGGATATCGAGAGTGTCCGAGATGGTGACCAGGTTCCACTTGGCAGTACGACAAAGAGGGCGCAGGGTTTCGTTGAAGGTGCCCAGCATTTTGACCAAGCGTTTTTGCCGGACGCCGGTGGAAGCCAGGGCGTCGATGATGATCTGGTTGGTGCCGACGCTGGCGTGCTCACGATCCGCCGTGGATTTACGCTGGAAGGCGGTAAGACGAAGTTCGGCAAGGCGGACGAGTTCACGGCACTGGTCGACGTCGGCGGGCGTGGTGCCCGCGTCGGCGGACGTGCCGTCGAGAGACTTTTTATCGGCGACGGCTTGGCGCAGGCTAAGCTCGACGGCCTTCCATTCGTCGTGAACCTCGCCTGCCAGACGGCGGAGTGTCTCCACACTGGTGCGTTTGGTGGCGATTTCGGCCTCGCGCTTGGCTGTTTCGGCCTGATCGAGCCAGTTTGCGGCCGGTTTCTGGATTTTTCCGCCGATCACCACCAGATTGGAGCCGCACTCCGGGCATATTTGCACCGGAACCGCCCCCGATGACGCCGGCAGCGCCCGCAACTCCCTCTCGGCGGCGGCCAGATTGGCGTTGGCTTGTTGATGCTCGCTCGCCAGGTCTGCGACGCGCTTGGCAAGATCGGGACTCCGGGCCGCGCTATCGGCGAGTTCCTTCAGCTTGGCGCTGTCGACGGCCTGCCCGGCGATCGCCGCTTCAAGGAATTCCCGCGCCCGGCTCAGTTCGGTTTGCAGGCCCTCCTCCGAGGCTCCGGTCAGGTCGCTGTCCCAGCCGGGCGGTTGCCAGGTTTCGGCCTTCTTCGAGCCGTAGGCTTCTCCCGTCACCTGCTCCCAGCGGCCCTTCAGCTTTTGCCCGGTGGACTTGGCGCGCTCATGAGCGGCGTCCCAGCCGTCGCTCTGGATGGACTCCCACACCTTGTCCACTACCAGCATGTTCTGGCCGCCGTCAGGAAGGACGATGTCAGCGAGAGCCTGGATAATGTCGGCCCGGGTGGGGTCCGCTCCCAGGTAGTCGATCAGGACGGCGACACGGCGTTTCGCATCCAGATCAAGCACCGACGACAGCCCGGCGGCGTAAACGCTGGCCATGGGAGGCTTGCCCTCGGTGGCGCGTTCCGCCTTGGGCCAGGCGATGCCAGCGGTGGCTCCATCATCCGCAGCGAGAGACGCCTCGCTTCCCGTCGAGCCGGAACGCACCAAAGCTCCGGCATCGGCCTTGCGCAGGTTGGCAATGGGAACCGTCTGCCCGGTGAGAACCGCCGCCACCGCCTGGGCGATGGAGGTTTTTCCAGCTCCATTGGGACCGGCGATGAGGGTGACCCCAGCCATCTGAATGTCGGCCCGATCGATCCCGCGATAGTCCCGAATGCGGATGTCCATGATCGCCCCCCTAAAACAGGTCGGCGGGTTCGCCGCCGTCATCGGTGTCATCGACGTTGGCGGCCTGCTCCGGCGGTGTCTCGTCGGCAGACACCTCCACGGGTTCCACTGCGGCCTTGCGTTTACGGGCCTTCGGTTCGACCAGGGAACCAGCTTCCTGGGTGCCGTTATCCGTCACTTTCACGGCTTGACCCGGATCGTATTCAGCAACGAGATCCTCTTTGTCCTCATCCAGCTCAGGGATCGGCAGCGCGCGCAGCGTGCGGAGCGCCTCGGACTCGATCTGCTCGATCCGGGTCGCGTGGGTAGCCATCTTCAGAGCCCGCTGATAGCCGAGTTCCTGCAGATCATCGGGCATACCCCGGTACTCCAGGCCGACGACGTAGACCAGCGCCGACTTCCCATCGGGAGTAATCCCCGTCTTCGGCGACAGCGTGAGCATCAGGGGAATCCCGGCCAACGGCCCGCCGGTGACGCGCTTGATCAGAGCCAGCGACGACATGATCCCGACCACCGAATTGAACGATGTGGTGCGGAATTTCCACACCCCGCCGACGACGCCAGCTCCGTCGATGATGACGGACAGGGTGCCGTTCATCTTGCACCTGAGCCTGTCCTTGTCCTGATGCGCCGGGTCCGCCAGCAAACAGCCGCCATTGGCGCAC
Source organism: Alphaproteobacteria bacterium (assembly GCA_015228695.1). Taxonomy (GTDB): domain Bacteria; phylum Pseudomonadota; class Alphaproteobacteria; order Rhodospirillales; family Rhodospirillaceae; genus JADGDA01. The sequence goes on along the minus strand of JADGDA010000106.1, from coordinate 4,604 downwards.
GGCACGATGTCGCGTTCAAAACTGTTGGCCTGGCGCAGGCGCGATGCATTATCGCCGTCGCCCGAGCACCACAGAGTCTGGCCCCGAAAGCAGACATAGCGGCTCTGAAAATCCAGCTCGCTGTCGTCGTAGAGCAGGCGCACCGGAATCTCCGTCGGCCTGTCGCCGATCCGCTTATGCACGGATTCATCGCGCAGAAAGTTGCCGTCCGGTCCCCGTTGCAGGGTGGTGACGACAAAATGGTCGAGTTTTTGCGGTGCCTGGAAGGATTTACCGTTCTGGCTCTCTTTCATGGCCCCTTTCATGCCGATTTTGATCTTGCCGCGCTCGGAAAGCCCCGGCATCAGCCCCTTGATGGACAGGGAGCGCCGGGGATCGGGAATTTGGACTGGGCTGATTGAGGTCATGGGTGTCTCCCTAACGGACAAAAGTCGATGCCGTGCGCTGGGCAATAATCGGCGTGGCACATCTGGCTCATCGGATTGGCAAGGAAGGCTTCCTCGGGCGGCTCAATGCCGCAAACGAGGCGGCGGCGGAATTCGGTGACGGCAGCCTTGATATGTCCGATCACCGACCACGCCGTGCGTTCGGCCACGTCGAGATTGAGGGCCTCGCTTACCGGCATATTTTGAGGTTTCGTCTTCGGGGTGCGGCGGATAAAATCGACCGCAACGCCCGCCACATCGATGGGCTCGGGCTGGGAGCGGACCAGCAGCGAATACCCGCCAAGCTGGGCCTGGTACGACCGCATCTGCGCCCCGGTTTTCAGATCGCGCACCACCCTGGTGCCGGTGACGATGATGTCGGCATGGCCGGAGAGCCAAAACCCGCCGCCGATGGACACCTGCAGAGCTTGCTCGACAAGAGCGGGCTGGACGTGCGGGGCCACATGCTCAGCGTAAACAGCAACCATGCGCCGGATCTGAAACTCGGCAATGTTCGGGGTCGCGATGTTGTTCTTGTCCCACACCATCCCCTGGGCGGAATCGGCCCGGAATGACAGAACAGCCACCTCCACGGCGGCGGACACCGCGCCGGGTTCCGTCCATATCGGCAGAAAATGCGCGGCAGCCGCATGCACGGCGGTGCCGACGGCGGCACCAACGCTGGAGCGGGACTCCCGCAGGTGATATCCGGAGGCGTTGATGTCGCGCCGCCATTGCTTGGCCGCTCCCCGGCGCGGACAGTCGGGCCAGGAGGGGAGCATTGAGGCGCGGAGGGCGCTGAGGGGGGCAGCCATGGAGGTGGCCCACGATTCCGGCAATGATGGCGCTCCGCCGGGATGCCGGTTGATCGGCCAGCTTGCCGCCCTGTCTCCCATCCCCCCCTCCCTCAAAGTGCGCATTCAGCGGAGAGGCATCGTGCGCACATGGCGCATTCTCCGTCAGGCGCAATGTGCGCACTCAACGGTGGTCGCCACGCCCTGCGGTACCGGCGGCAAAACAGGCCATGACGGGAGTGGCTGCGGAGGAGGTAAACGCGAGGTGGAGTGGGCTTTGTGCGGAGGGCTGACCGTCACATCCTTCGGCCGGCCCAAACCACGATACCGATGATGCGCAATTCCTCGCTCTGGACATCATGGAATGAATCGTAGCGCGTATTGTCGCTGGCGACGGTAAAGTGGCCCGAGCGAATGTCGACCGTAATGCGCTTCACGAGTAAATTGTCGTTGAACCTGACCGCATAGACGCCGTCACGGGAGACAGCGTTCACCGACCTGTCAACCAATATCTGATCACCGTCGCGAAGAGTTGGCTCCATCGAGTCGCCGCTCACGAGCACCAACACCAGCTGATTGGGTTGAGCTGACGTGATCCGGCGCAACCATCGCCGATCAAACGACTCCATCCATGCTGGCTCAGGGTCATTCTCGCACCATGTGCCGGGGCCAGCCGACAGGCCCAGGTCGTAGGCGGGAACATGGATGGCGGTGTCGTCCTGCTCACACGAGTCTCGATCCGTGGATGCGGACGCATCAGAGGTGGACGGTCTTGCAATCGGGGCGATCCCCGCCAGGGCAAGAACATCAGCAGGATCGACGCCATGCTTCGCCAGGGCGGACGCGATTTCGTGCGCCTTGTCGACCGGCAGGTATTCGCCGTTGAACCTCAGCTCATAGTGCGAATATGACGACAAGCTCCATCCGAGCGCTTCTGAAACCGCCCGGATCGACAGGCCCGCCGACTGACGTAGCGCTTTCAGTTTATGTGACACCAAGTTTCTCATCATGCGCATAGCGTACCTGTTTTGCGCACGCAGGGCCAGACGTTTTTCGTTGCGCACGATGCGCTTGAGGCGATCCGCGTTTCGTGCGCATCATGCGCGCATGGAAACGCAATCAAAGCACATAGCCAAGAAATTCGGCGGCCTCCGCCCCATGGCTCGGGCTCTCGGCAAGCCGGTTTCGACATGCCAACGGTGGATGCAGGGTGGATTTATCCCTGCGCGCCACCATGACTTCGTCCTTCGGCGCGCGCGGGAGATAGGGATTGCAATGCAGCCCGCCGACTTCTTTTCCAGCCCGGCCATAGAGGGTTCTGGCGCGGAAATTGGCCTTGGTCCGGCTGGAAAACCTCCAACGCCGTCGGAGGCCGAGCCATGATCGGCAATATCTCCCTCAGTGTGATCCGCTCCTGGGACCCGCCCATGGCCTTTGAGCTTCGCCCCTATCAGGTTGATGGCGTCGAAGCCCTGTGCGCGGCCTTTCGGGCAGGCAAGCAGGCACCGCTTCTTCAGCTCCCAACCGGGGCCGGGAAGACGATCTGCTTCTGTTTTCTCGCTCTCAACTCCGCCCGGAAGGGGAACCGGATCTGCATCCTGGTCCATCGCCAGGAGCTGCTTCAGCAGACCAGTCGGGCGTTGGAGAGCCTCGGCGTTGCCCACGGGATCATTGCTCCTGGATACAGCGCGACCGACGATCCGGTGCAGGTGGCAAGCGTCCAGACCCTGGTGCGGCGGATCGCAAAGGGGGATCGGAGAGCAACAGGCTTTGATCTGCTCGTTATAGACGAGGCCCATCATTCCACTGCCGGATCATGGTGTAAGGTGATCACGGCCATGCCCAAGGCGAGGATTTTGGGTGTTACCGCCACACCATGCCGCCTGGACGGCAAAGGCCTGGGGACGGTGTTCGACGAATTGGTGCTGGGGCCGTCGATCCGCGAGCTGATCGACCTGGGGTTCCTGGTGCCATCGGTGGTCTACGCGCCGCCGGTGGTCGCCGATCTCAAGGACGTTCGGGTGACCGGAGGAGACTTTCGCGTCGGCGATCTGGCCATGGCCATGGACAAACCCACGATCACCGGCGACGCCGTCGATCACTACCGGCGCATCTGTCCCGGCGTTCCCGCGATTGCGTTTTGCACCAGCATCGAGCACGCCAGGCATGTGGCCGCCGAATTCTCCGCCGCCGGTTTCCGTGCGGAAAGTATCGACGGCAACATGGCGGACGGCCAGAGGAAAAACCTGATCCAAGCCCTCGGCGATGGCCGGGTCCAGGTGCTCACCTCCTGCGACATCGTTTCCGAGGGAACCGACATCCCCATCGTCGGCGCCGCCATTCTGTTGCGGCCAACCAAAAGTGAGGGGCTGTTTCTGCAACAAGTAGGTCGTGCCTTGCGGCCCGCCCCCGGCAAACGGCACGCCATCATCCTCGATCACGTCGGCAACGTTCTACGTCACGGGATGCCCGACGAGGAGCGGGAGTGGTCGCTCGAAGGCGGTGCAGGAAAGCGCAAGGGAAATTCCTGCCCGAACGAGCCGACCGTCCGTCAACGCCCCTCCTGCTACGCGGCGCATCGTCCGGCATCAAGATGCCCGATCTGCGGACACGAATACGAGGCCAGTGCGCGAGGGATCGAATTCGCACCCGGCGAGCTGAAGCAGATTGATCCCAAGGCTCTGACAATGCAACGCGATGCGGAGAAACTGCGAAAGAAGGCCGAAGTCGCCAACGCCCGAAGTCGGGACCAGTTGCTCGAAGTTGCCCGCAAGTACGGCCACAATCCAAGGTGGGTCGATCACGTCCTGGACGCCCGCGCGCGGTATCGCGGGGGAGTGGCGGTATGACGGAACGTCGATCCTGCCGGGCCTACGACCGAACTTGCGAGCAAAAAGCCGCCTGCTTTCCCGGCATGTGCTCCCGCCTGCGCGAATGGCTGGCTGCAGAGGCCATCGGAGACGAGGTGAACCAGCCGCTGGATGTCGAAGATTATGATGCGCAACGGACTGTCCAAAGGAACGCCCATGGAACGCAAGGAACGCGTGATCGACACAAAGGCAGGGGAGGAATGACGACATGACCTCGGTATGCACGGGAATCGCTCGAACGTCATGTGAACATATCACGACGAAGCGGTGAGGACCGTCATGAGGAAGGTCGGGGACCAGGCGGCCTTTTTGCGAGCGGCCTTGAGGCTGGTTTTGCCCTTTGCCTGCATGAGCAGATTGAGGGCGGCGTGGCGGATGACGGCCATGTTTTGCGGGCCGTGGCCGGTTCGCAGGCGGCAGAGATCATCGTGGAAGGTGACGTCGAGCGTCCAATGCACGGCGTTCTCGACCTGCCAATGTTCGCGGGCTCCGCGTGCGAGAAGCACGGCGTCTGC
>JADGDA010000105.1 GCA_015228695.1 Alphaproteobacteria bacterium | reverse complement strand
CCTGGTCCGGGAGCGGGAGGAGCACGGCCCGTTCAAGGATCTGTCCGACTTCGCCCGGCGCATGGACGGACGGGCCCTCAACCGGCGGCAGTTGGAGAATCTGATCAAGGCCGGGGCGTTCGACGGTCTGGAGCCCAATCGCGCCCGCCTGTTTGACGGGATGGACCATCTCCTCCGCGAGGCCGCCGCCGCCGCCCAGGAGCGCGCCAGCAACCAGACCAGCCTGTTCGGCGAGGCCGCCGCCGCCCCGCCCCTGGGCCTGCCGAAACGGAGCGACTGGCCGCCCATGGAGCGGCTCGGCCATGAATTCGACGCGATCGGGTTCTATCTGTCGGCCCACCCCCTCGACGCCTACGGCAGCGCCCTGGACCGGCTCAAGGTGGTGCGGGCGGCCGATCTGGCGAAAAAGATCGAGCGCGGCGGGGGCGGGGCGCTGCGGATGGTCGGCACGGTCGTCTCCAGGAAGGAACGGACGGGCAAGAACGGCAGCCGCTACGCCTTCATCCAGTTTTCCGACGCCAGCGGCGCCTTCGAAGCGACCCTGTTTTCCGAGGTTCTGGCCTCGTCCCGTGAGGTTTTGGAGTCGGGGAGCCCGGTGCTGATCACCCTCGACGCCCGCCTCGACGAGGAGCAGTTGCGTCTGACCGTTCACAAGGTGGAAAGCCTGGACGCCGCCGTGGCCCGCTCGGCCAAGCGTCTGGTGGTGGTCATCGGCGACGAGACCGCCATTCTCCCCATCGGCGAGGCCGTTCGCCGCGAGGGGCGCGGGCGGGGTGAAATCGTGCTGGTGCCGCTGGTCGAGGGGAGGGAGGTGGAAATTCTCCTTCCCGGCGCTTATGCTCTGTCGCCCGCCATCATCGGCGCCGTCAAGAACATGCCCGGCGTCGTCGAGGTGCGCGAGATTTGAACGTTCGAAATCCTGAAAGGACCGACTATGAGCGAAGGACTGGCACAGGTCGTCAAATATCACGTCTTCTGCTGCACCACCGAGCGTCCGCCGACCCATCCCCGGCCGAGCTGCGGAGGACGGGGCTCGGGCGAGCTGATCAATTACCTCTGGGAAAAGGTGATGGGGCTCGAACTGGCCGACGTGCGGGCCGGAACCGCGTCCTGCCTGGGCGCGTGCAACGCCGGGCCGGTGATGGTGGTTTATCCCGAGGGCGCCTGGTACCACTTCGAAAACAAGGTCGATATCGACGAGATCATCCAGAGCCATTTCATCGACGGCAAGATCGTGGACCGCCTGCTGCTCAACCGGGCCTGACGCCGGGGCCGTGACTCCGGGGGGACCGCGAGGGGGGGGGAGCCGCCGTGGCGTATTTCGTACAGCAGACGATCAATGGTCTGACCCTGGGGGCGATCTATGGGTTGATCGCCATCGGGTACACGATGGTCTACGGCATCGTCGGCATGATCAATTTCGCCCACGGCGAAATCTACATGATCGGCGCCTTCCTCTCGGTCATCACCTATCTGGCCCTGGATGCGCTGGGGGTGGCTTCGGTGCCCCTGGCGTTGCTGGCCATGCTGCTGGTGTCCATGGTGGTCACGGCGGCCTACGGCTGGGCGCTGGAGAGGCTGGCCTACAGGCCTTTGCGGGGCTCGTTCCGGCTGGCGCCGCTGATTTCGGCCATCGGCATGTCCATCGCCCTGCAAAACTTCGTCCAGATCACCCAAGGCGCCCGCGTCAAGCCGCTTCAGCCGATCATCACCGGCGGATTCACGGTGATGGAGGCGGACGGGTTCTCGGTCTCGATCAGCTATCTCCAGATCGCCATCTGGGTGATGACGGTGGTCCTGATGGCCGGATTCACATGGCTGATCACCCGGACCCCCCTCGGACGGCGGCAACGGGCCTGCGAGCAGGACCCGGTGATGGCCTCGCTGGTCGGGGTCGACGTGGACAGGACCATCAGCCTGACCTTCGTCATCGGGGCCGCCCTGGCGGCGGTGGCCGGGCTCATGGTGACGCTCCAGTACGGTGTCATCGATTTCTATATCGGGTTCCTCGCCGGGATCAAGGCGTTCACGGCGGCGGTGCTGGGGGGGATCGGCTCGTTGCCGGGGGCGATGCTGGGCGGGTTCCTGATCGGATTGATCGAGTCCTTCTGGTCGGCCTATTTCACCCTTGAATACAAGGACGTGGCGACCTTCGGCATTCTGGTCCTGGTGCTGATCTTCCGTCCCACCGGCCTCCTCGGCCACCCCGAGGTGGAAAAGGTTTGAAGGCGACGACCGAGGTTGCTACGTTACGTATCGGGTGGCGTGCGGGGATAGATCATGGCGAGAGGAAAACTGACAGAGCACTCGTTAGCAAACAAGGCGTGGCGCGATTTTCGCTCCTTCGTTGATAATAATGCGGCTCAGAATAGATTGTGGCGTGGTGTTCCAAGTGATTCGTACAATCTAAGACCAAGTGTTTATCGCATAAAAAACTACAACGAAGACATTGAAAAAGATTTGTTCGCTGAGTTTCGGCAGCGCGTACGTTCGTTCGCAGACGTTCAGACGTATGACGTGTGGGATATACTTGCTCTTGCACAACATCACGGGATTCCTACTCGCCTTCTGGATTGGACATACAACCCTCTTGTTGCTGCTTTCTTTGCTGCGGCCGATCAGAAGAACGCGCGTGGCCGTATTACGTCGATCATTCAACCTCCTACGCTTGATGTTTACGGAAATAATTTCCCAGACCCTTTCAAAATTAATAAAGTGCTCTTGTTTTCTCCAAGTGCCGTGAGTAAGAGGATTGTATCTCAACGTGGTGTATTTACGGTACACCCATACCAGACTAATGCGTGGACACCTCCGAAAAACCTTGGTAGAATATCGTTCGACATAGAGGGCAAGCACAAACACGTTTTTTTGAGCAAGTTGGCGTTGTTAGGAGTTGATGAAGCGTTCATTTTTGCTGATATCGATGGTCTTTGCCGATCCATCCGCGGGTTAGGGGTATTAAGATGACTAAGAGTCGTGGGGCGGCCAGCAGCACGGACGGAAATGCGAATGAGGATAGCATCTCCAAGGTTCTTGATGCCGTATCAGCCTACGATGTAACGAAAACTGAGGCCTGGGGGACGGTGCAGAAAATTTCTGAAGGTGTTGAGGTTGTTGCTGTTAACGCGAAGTCGCATGCGATAACCTTGAATAGAGACGATTTTTCTGGTCTCCTTATTGTAAATGTTGTTTTTTCGTACACGGACGATGATGGGATTTCATACAAAGACGCAGGTCATATTAACGGCGTTTTTTCCGGAAAATTTGATGCTCATGGCGAAGCAAAGATTGATAAGGTCGTCTTGACGGTGCCGGACGATGTGTAAAATCTGAACATGCCATCCGCCCTGCGCGAGTCCCTGTTCGCCGCGATGATCGCCGCCATCCTGGCGGTGCCGTTGATCGGCCTCGAAGCCGCCAGCACGCCCACCGGCCTTGCCCTGCACACCCGTTGGGGGGCTGCGGCCGTGGCGGTCGCGGCGGTGTTCGCCGGGCGTCTCGGATTGTCCTTGTGGCGCGGGAGGCTTCCGTTTCGGGCGGCCCTTCCGGCCGGGTTCGGCGCGTTCGCCGCCCGCCACCGTGTCTGGATCTCCGTCGCGGGGGTTCTGTTCGCCGTGGCGCTGCCGTTCCTGCCCTTTTCCAACCGCTATGTGCTGGACACGGCCACCACCTTCCTCATCTACGTCATGCTGGGCTGGGGGCTCAACATCGTGATCGGGTTGGCCGGGCTGCTCGATCTCGGCTACGTGGCGTTCTACGCGGTCGGAGCCTATTCGTATGCCCTGCTCGGCACCCATTTCGGCTGGCCCTTCTGGGTCTGCCTGCCCCTCGCGGGGGCGTTCGCCGCCCTCTTCGGGCTGGTGCTGGGGTTTCCGGTGCTCAGGCTGCGGGGCGATTATCTGGCCATCGTGACCCTGGGGTTCGGCGAAATCATCCGGATCGTCCTGATCAACTGGAGCAACCTCACCAACGGCCCGAGGGGGATCGGCGGCATCCCGCGCCCGTCGTTCTTCGGCCTGCCTTTCTCCGCCGATCCGGCTCCGGGAACGGAGAGCTTTCATACCTTCTTCGCCCTGGACTACAGTTCGATCCATCGGGTGGCGTTCCTGTACTTCCTGATCCTGGCGCTGGCGTTGCTCACCAACCTGTTCACCCTGCGCATCCGCCGCCTGCCCATCGGCCGCGCCTGGGAGGCCCTGCGGGAGGACGAGATCGCCTGCCGGTCCCTCGGCCTCAATCCGACCCTGGTCAAGCTCTCCGCCTTCGCCGTCGGCGCCATGTTCGCCGGGTTCGCCGGCTCGTTCTTCGCCGCCCGACAGGGATTCATCAGTCCTGAAAGCTTCAGCTTCATCGAGTCCGCGATCATCGTCGCCATCGTCGTCCTGGGCGGCATGGGCGGGCAGACCGGCGTGGTGGTGGCCGCCTTCGTCCTGGTCGTGGTGCCCGAATGGTTCCGGGAGTTCGCCGAGTACCGGATGCTGCTGTTCGGCGTCGCCATGGTGGCGATCATGGTGTGGCGCCCGCGTGGACTGCTGTCCCACCGGGAACCGGTCGTCCGCCTCGATGCACCGGGGGGCGGCCCATGACGGGAGCCTCGCCGCTCCTGGAGGTCGAGCACCTGTCCATGGGGTTCGGAGGGGTGAGGGCGGTGGACGGCCTGTCCTTCGTCGCGCGCCGGGGCGGGATCACCGCCCTGATCGGCCCCAACGGCGCGGGAAAGACGACCGTGTTCAACTGCCTGACCGGCTTCTACCGGCCCCCCGTGGGCCGTCTGACCCTGCACCATCCGGACAAGGGACCCCTGCTGCTGGAGCGCATGGACGGCCACCGGGTGGCCGGCGAAGCCCAGGTCGCCCGCACCTTCCAGAACATTCGCCTGTTCGCCCGCCTCTCGGTGCTGGAAAATCTGCTGGTGGCGCAGCACAGGCGGTTGATGCGGGCTTCCCTGTGGTCGCTCGCCGGTCTTCTCGGGGTGAGGCGTTATGGGAGGGCAGAGAGAGAAGCCGTTGAATTCTCAAAATATTGGCTTGATAAGATAGGGCTCTCCCATCGGGCCGACAGGGAGGCGGGGACCTTGCCGTATGGGGATCAGAGGCGGCTGGAGATCGCCCGGGCCATGTGCCTGCGCCCGGTTCTCCTGTGCCTGGACGAGCCTGCGGCGGGGCTGAACGCCAGCGAGTCCGCGGAACTGAACCGGCTCCTGCTCGACATCCGGGCGGAGGAGAGGGTCTCCCTGCTGCTGATCGAGCACGACATGAGCGTGGTGATGGGGATTTCCGACCACGTCGTGGTGCTCGACCATGGGCGCAAGATCGCGGAGGGCACGCCCGCCGAGGTCCGTTCCAATCCGGCCGTCATCCACGCCTATCTGGGCGAGGAGGAGGATGGGGAGGAAGGGGAGGCGGGGGGTGCTTGAGGTTTCCGGCGTTCATGCCTCTTACGGGCCGATCGAAGCCCTGCGCGGCGTTTCCCTGCGGATCGAGGCGGGGGAGGTTGTCGCCTTGATCGGGGCCAACGGCGCGGGTAAGTCCACCCTGCTGATGACCCTCTGCGGCCAGCCTTCCGCGCGGCAGGGAACCATCCGTTTCGACGGAGAGGACATCACCCGGATGCCGACCCACGAAATCGTCCGCCGGGGGATCGCCCAGGCTCCGGAGGGACGGCGGGTGTTTCCGCGCATGACCGTGCGCGAAAACCTGCAAATGGGGGAACTGGCGCACGGGCGCCGCCATTTTTCCGAGGACATGGACCGGGTGATGGCGCTGTTTCCCGTTCTGGCCGGCCGCAGCGATCAGAGGGCCGGAACCCTGTCCGGAGGTGAGCAGCAGATGCTGGCGATCGGCCGCGCCCTGATGGGCCGTCCCCGCCTGTTGCTCCTGGACGAACCCTCCCTCGGGCTGGCGCCGCTGATTTCGCGCCAGATCTTCCGGGTGATCCGCGAGATCAACGAAGCGGACGGCGTCACCGTTCTCCTGGTGGAGCAGAACGCCCACCACGCGCTCGGGCTGGCCCATCGCGGCTATGTCATGGTCAACGGCCTCATCACCCTGTCCGGAAGCGGCTCGGAACTCCTCGCCGACCCGGAGGTGCGCGCCGCCTATCTGGGGGGGGAGCCATGAGCGCGCTGGGGTCGTCGTGGCCGGTCTTTCTCGGGTTCACCGTGGTGGTCGCGGGGTGGATCGCCTTCATGACCGGACAGGCGGTCGCCCAGGTCTGGAAGCCCGCGTGGCAGGTGATTCCCTATGCGATCCTTCTCGGGGCCGCCGACAGGTTCTTCGTCTTCGCCCTGTTCGGTGGGAACCCTCTCTCCCTTCCCGGATTCGCCGTCGATTCGGCGGTGCTGCTGGCGATCGGACTGACCGCTCACCGGCTGACCCTGGCCCGTGGGATGACCCGGCAATACCCCTGGCTCTACGAGCGGTCGGGGCCGTTTTCGTGGAGGGAGAAGGGGAGGGAGCGCACATTTTGATGGAGTTGCGGTGGGTGCCCATGACATTCTTCCGCGATACTCTATTCTTGGGGGAGGACGCGATGTTCAGGACGCTGACGGCCGCCTTGGCCGCTGTGGGGTTTGCGGCCGGTGTGGCCAGGGCCGATATCACGATTGCCGTCGTCGGGCCGATGACCGGAAGCGTGGCTTCCTTCGGCGAGCAGATGCGCCGGGGCGCCGAGGCGGTGGTGGCCGACATCAACGCCGGGGGTGGGGTGCTGGGGCAGAAGCTCCGGCTGGAGGTCGGCGACGACGCTTGCGACGCCAAGCAGGCGGTGGCGGTGGCCAACCAGATGGTCAATCGCGGCGTCGTGCTCGCGGCCGGCCATTTCTGTTCCGGTTCGTCGATTCCCGCCTCGGCGGTGTACCGCGAGGAAAACGTCCTTCAGATTTCCCCCGCCTCCACCAATCCGCTGCTGACCGAGCAGGGGTTCGGCAACGTGTTCCGCACCTGCGGGCGCGACGATCAGCAGGGGCTGGTGGCCGGGGCCTACATCGCCGAGCATTTCAAGGGCAAGAACGTCGCCATCGTCCACGACAAGCAGTCCTACTCGAAGGGCCTTGCCGACGAGACGAAAAAGACCCTCAACGCCAAGGGGGTGAAGGAAGTTTTGTTCGAGACCATCACGCCCGGCGAGAAGGACTATTCCGCCCTGGTGACCAAGCTCAAGCAGGCGGGCGCCGACATCCTCTTCTTCGGCGGGTATCACCCGGAAGCCGGTCTGATCGTGCGCCAGATGCGGGAGCAGGGGCTCCGCACCGTCATTCTGGGCGGGGATGCGCTGGTGACCCAGGAGTACTGGGGCATCACCGGCAAGGCCGGCGCCGGCACCCTGATGACCTTCAGCCCCGATCCCCGCAAGATTCCCGCCAACGCGGCCCTGGTCAAGCGGTTCCGCGACGGCGGCTACGAGCCGGAGGCCTATACGCTCTACACCTACGGCGCCATCCAGGCCTGGAAGAAGGCGGTGGAGACCGCCGGCGGGACCGACGCCAAGAAAGTGGCCGCCGCCCTTAAAGCCGGGAAATTCGACACCGTTCTCGGCACCCTCGGGTTCGACGCCAAGGGAGACGTGACCGCGCCCGGCTATGTGGTGTACGAATGGAACGACGGCCAGTACGACTACGCCCGATAGCCCGGGGGCCACGGGGAGAAGCCAGGGGGAGAAGGAAGCATGGCAGGCGTCAACAAGGTCATCCTCGTCGGCAACCTGGGCAAGGACCCGGAGGTGCGCCACAGTCAGGACGGCGGCAAGATCGTCACGTTCACCCTCGCCACCTCCGAGAGCTGGAAGGACAAGGGCTCCGGCGAGCGGAAGGAAAAGACCGAGTGGCACCGGGTGGTGATCTTCAACCCCAATCTGGCCGACATCGCCGAACGCTACCTGCGCAAGGGATCGAAGGCGTATGTGGAAGGATCGCTGCAAACCCGCAAGTGGACCGACCAGGGCGGCGCCGAGAAGTACACGACCGAAATCGTGATCAGCCGTTTCAAGGGTGAGTTGACCCTGCTCGACAGCCGTGGCGGTTCCGACGGCGGCGGGCCGCCCCCCTCCTACGGTGGAGGCGGCGGTGGTGGGGGCGGCGATTATGGGGCTCCTTCCGGCTCTACGGGCGGCGGCAGGTCGGGCGGCGGCGGGGCCGGCTGGGATAAGCCCTCC
>JADGDA010000104.1 GCA_015228695.1 Alphaproteobacteria bacterium | reverse complement strand
CTGTCGTTCGGCAACCCCCACCCGGATGTGGATTTCTCCCGTCTCGGTGAACTTGACCGCATTGCCGACGAGGTTGTTCAACACCTGTCCCAGACGCAGGGGGTCGCCGATCAGCAAGGGCGGAACATCGGGAAGAATCTCGACAAACAGCTCCAGCCCCTTTTCCTCGATACTGGAGAGAAAAAGATTCGAGACGTTTTGCAGAATTTCTTCCAGACTAAAGGTGATCCGCTCAATTTCGACCCGTCCGGCCTCTATCTTTGAATAATCCAGGACATCGTTGATGATACCAAGCAGTGCCGTGGATGAGATCTTGATCTTGCGCAGATAATCCTGCTGCTTTGGCGTCAGGCTCGTTTCCAGCGCCAGTTGGCTCAACCCGATGATGGCGTTCATCGGCGTGCGGATTTCGTGGCTCATGTTGGCCAGGAACGAGCTTTTGGCATGAGCGGCAGCCTCGGCGGCCTCCTTGGCCTCAAGCAATTCCTGTTCGGTCTGTTTGAGCCGATGATAGACACGGGCGTTTTCGATGGCGAGCCCGCAACCGCCGGCGACGGAAAGCGCAAGATTAAGGTAGCGGTCACGGAAGTTGGGAAACGCCAGGCGATCAACGGCGATGACCCCCAGCGCCTCCCCGGCCCTGGCGATACGCAACAGAAATCCCGAACCCGATGGCGTCCCACTCCAGTCGGTCTCAAGTTCGACCATCCGCCGCAAGAGATCGGGCGGCACGGCTGATCCGGGCAGAAGCGTTCCAGCCTCGATCTGCGCGTAGTAAAACCCCTCGGGAGCAAAGAGCATCCGGAACATCTCTTCGATGGCGGCGATCGTCTCCTTCTCATCCGTGAGCAGAGCGAGCCGTCCCAGAAAATCCATGGCAGAAACGTGGTCGGCCAACTCGGCGGCGCGCAGACGGTCCTGTTCCCGAGCCCGTTGCTTCTCTCCATCCAGTCGCCATTCGGCAACCAGGCGCGCCAACAAAAGGCGCGTATAGTCGAGGCCGACGGCGACGCGGGTGACCGGCAGCTTCACTACTTCGGCCATCTCGGCCAGATTGGCGGACGTGCCGGCAAGAACACCGGTATCGAGAAAAATCAGTTCACGGGCGAAATCGCCATAAAACTCGGCCGCGTTTTCTTCGGTAAATCCCAGTTCCGCTACTTTGCCGCGCCAGTCGTCAAGCCAAGCCGGTGTGATAAGGTAGCCACCGCTGGCGATCGCCTCGGTGACGACGGTTGGGCCAGCCACCAGATGAAAACATTCCGTTTGCGGCGCCAGACGAACCGGGGGCCATCCCTCGGGGGGTGTTGAAAGGCCCTTAAGGCAGGCCCGTCCAAGGATCAGGATATGGCTGAACCCCTCACCTATCAGCGGGTGCAGTTCACCCCAGCCCATTGGCGGGCGGCCGCAGCGGGCGGGATAGCCGGCAACGGCCACATCGGACCACCCCTCGGCGGCGACGGCCGCCTCGATCTCGGGCCGGAAGTTCCGACAACAGAGGATGCAGAGTTTTCCGGTCATGACTCGGGCCCTATGCGATCCAGTTCAGCGGATACCGGCCCCAGCGGTCCACTGCGTCCCGGATGGCGAGAAGCACGTCATCGGGAACCTGCCAGGGTATCTCCCCGTGATTGTCGGCAAGAATAAATCCGCCGCCTCGGCCCGCCTTGGCGATCGCCCGTTTCACTTCTGCCTCGGCCTCGTCGGCGGTCCACCGTCGCATCTCGACGCCGTTCAAGCTGCCCAGCAGAGTAAGCTTGTTCCGGGCGGCGTCCTTCAGCAGAGCCAGATCCTCCAGCGCGCTGACGCCCAGAACAGCCGTTCCCGTGGCGGCAATGTCGGCCACGATACCCAATCCACGGCCAGAGGCAAGGTGGGTGGCCGTGGGACCATTGATGCGTTTCAAAGTTCGCATCGCTGACGGCTGGCCGGTTTTTAGATACAGATCGCGCGGAATATTGGTCGTGGAAGAAACCGGATCGAAGAAGCAGATGGCGGTGGCGCCAGCCGCGAGCTGAGCGTTGGCCCACTCCACACAAAAAGCTTCGTTGATTGCCATCAGGCGCGAGAAGCGCGCGGGCTGTTCGTAGATCAGCTCGATATAGTGGTCAAAACCCATCTGCATGACCGGAAGAGAGAACGGAGACATGACCACGCCGATGATGGGCACGGTGTCGCCCACCCGCGCCTTAAGCTGCCCAATGGTCTCCAGAACACGGAACAGACAGACGGCCTTCGCTACGCTGGGCGGTTCCAACTGGTCGATGTCCTCGGATCGGTGAATAATGGGGCGCCCGGCATTGGGTGGGCCGTTCTCGATAAAGAGGGTGTCGCCGCCGAATGCCTCGAGTTCAAGGGAGGCATAAAAAAAAGGATAGAGACAGTCACTGCGGTATTTTTCCAAGAGGCGCATCTGGCCTTCGACCACATGTTCGGCCCGTGAGAAATACTCCTGGATGGAAAGGCCAAGCTCCCTGGCGCCGTGCATCGTGGTGAACAGGAACAAGGGCGTACGATCCGGCTCCTGATGGCCAAGCGTGGTCAGGACGCGCTGTAGGGATGTGGTCACTTCGCCTCCTCCATCCACTGCTGAACAATCCCGACAGCGTCGCTGGCGCTATATCCCACGGCGTCGGCTCCCACTTCCCGCCACAGGTTCGTATCGAAGAGAAAGGGGGCTCCCCCGACCGCGATTCGCACGTGCACGCCTCGGGCTTCCAGGGCCGACCGGAGTTCCGGCACTTTCAGAGCGGACGGCAGCATCAGGACGGAAACCAGCAGGATATCCAAACGGTCAGCCTCGGCCCGATCCACGATTTCAGCCACATCCATGCGTTCGTAGTCGAACAGGTCGAAACCGCTGGCCCGCAGAACGGAATAAACGATACGCTTTCCCAGCATGTGATAGTCATTGAGGACCACGATCGCCATGCGGGCTTGGCCGCCATGGCCCGGAGCGCGGGCCGGAAGCACGCGCCGGATCATATCCTCGCAGATACGGCTGCTCATGTAGACCTGGGATAGGGCGACTCTGCCGTCATGCCAACCGTCACCCACCTGCTTTAGAGACGGCACAATCAGCCGCTCGATAACTTGCAGGGGGCCATCGGTCGCAAGAGCCCGCTGAAACAGCGCCTCAATGCGAGGGCGATCCAAGGCTTCCAAAGCCTCGCACAGCTCAGACATCGGTATCTCCATCGGCTACCCCATCCGGCGCTATGGTATACGGTATCATGGCCGGGACAATCAGGGGAAGCTTTCGAACCGTCGGTACGGGTGGCTTCATCCAATCCGCACTCGCGTTAAAAATTCAGGATTTCTGCGATCAATAGAATCTTGTGGACCCGTCGCTATAATGAGTTCTCCGCGATTGCGGGCAAGAGAATGCACACGCGCGTTCCGCCACCCTTGGGGCTTTCGACCCAGATATGCCCCCGTGCGGACTCGACGATCTTCCGAGCCAGGGCAAGACCAATGCCGGTCCCAGGACGATTCGATCCAGGATGAAGCCGTTCGAACATCTTGAATACCCGGTCGTGGAATTCCGCCGGAATGCCGATCCCGTTATCGGTCACGGAAAGGACTGTTTCGGCGCCTAGCCGTTCGGCTGCGATACGGATTCGCGGCGCATGATCGGAGCGATGGTAGGTGATGGCGTTGTCGAGCACTGCGGTGAAAACTTCGGCCAACCGGGTGCAATCGGCGCACACATGCGGTAGTGGCATTCGTTCGATGGAAGCATCGGCATTCAGAATCTTCGATTCGAGCCGAATCAGCGCCATGTCGAGAGCCGCATCAGCGGCACATGTCTGTGTCACCGGAGGAGTGTTGAGGGAAAGAAACAATTGAACGTCCCGCAGCAGCGCATGCAGCCGCGATGCTCCGTTCATAATATAATCGAGTGCCTGCTCTTGTTTATGAGGCAAGGGAGTTGGCAGGAGTTTCCGCAAGAGTTGCGCGAATGCGTGCTGCAATCTGACGGGTTCCTGCAGGTGGTGGGTGAGAATCTCGGCAAACTGTTCCAGTTCCGCCTTCGACGTTGCCAGTGCCCGCTCGTTTCGCTGACGTTCCGTGATATCGTGAAAGGCGATGACCGCGCCGACCACGTTCCCGGCGATGATCAACGGCGCGGTGACATATTCCACGGACATCGCCATGGTACGGTTACCGATGAAAGTCTCGTCGGCGACGCGGCGGGTTTTTCCGTCGGCCAGGGTACTGCGAATCCGACAACTCTCACTGGTGTCAGTACATGGGCGGCCATCATGAAGATGATGTCCCAACACATCCGGAACCGGCATACCAGCCAGCGCTTCTGCCGACGGCCAGCCCAAAAGTTCCGTGGCCGCACGGTTGGCGAACATTACCTGTCCGTTGGGGTCGATGCCGATGATGCCTTCGGCGACGGTCTCCAGCACCAGTGTCAGACGGATGGCGCCCGTCCGCTGTTCGTTTTCGGCACGCAACCGTTCGGATGCCTCGATCCGTAGTCGCAGCATCGCTTCCAGATGGAACACCTTGAGAAGGGTGGCGACGGAAACGGCGGCAAGAACCGCACAGGCGGCGCGGAATGCCTGGACCGGCACATGAATGACCGCAAGAAAGGAATCCTGATTGATAATTGCCCCCGGTCCCCAGGTCACCGGCGGCACGACCACGCCCCCGAACAGGGCGTAGGCAAGAAAGGCTATGCCGGCAGTCTGGGTGGCCAACCGGACCTGGCGGAAATCCCGCGCAGCCAGACTTGGCAGTGAGCGGGCGTGGTCTGCGCGAAGGAACCCGATGCCGGCGAGGAAAGCTCCCGGAAAGCCCAGCAGATACCGCGACCAAATATCCATCGCCACCGCTGGCTGATCGGAAAATGCCGTCCCTGCCAGAATTCCGCCGAGGACCGGACCGTAGAGCCCAACTCCCAGTAATCGACGTACCGTGCCGTCGGGAAGCGATGCCTGGGTCAGTCGGCGGCCGAACTCGAACAGTGGCAGGTAGGAGATCAGCAGCACGAGCGGTCGGGCTGTGGCCAGCCCTGCGGAATCGCCCCGCACCACCCGCCAGAGATCCATCCATTCCCTGAACCCATGAACAAAGCCGAATGACGCCAGCAGCCAGAGCATGCCAGCCAAGTCGAGACGGCTCTCATCCTCATAGCGAACGACGATGACGATGCCCATCGCCAGGAAGGACAGGCCATAGACCAGAAAGATAACGTCCATGCCGAGGTCTCCCGGTTCAACCCGTGGGCAGATGCCCACGATCGCCCGCCATCAGTTGCCTCCCTTGGGCAAAGTCACCAGGAAAGAGCTTCCCTCGCCGAGAATCGATTCGATCCAAATGCGCCCGCCGTGATACTCGGCGATCTTTTTGCACACCGCGAGGCCAATACCCGTTCCGTCGTACTGCTGGCGGCTGACCAGTCGCTGGAAAATGCCGAACGCCCTCTCGAAATCCTTGCCGTCGATGCCGATCCCGTTGTCATGCACGCCGACCACCCATTCCGTTTGCCCATCCCGCCAGTCGATACGAACCGTCGGCGCTCTGTCCGGCACCCGATATTTCACCGCATTGGCGATCAGATTCTGGAACAGTCGGACCAGTTGGGAATGGTTACCCACGGCGACCGGCAGGCCGTCCGCGACCGTGACGGCCGCTCCGGCATCCGCGATGGCCAATTCCAGGTTTTCAAGTGCTTCAGCAACGACATCGGCGAGGGGAACGGCTACGGTCGGCTCGTTGGCGCGTCCCAGCCGCGAATATTCGAGAAGCCCGAGAATGAGTGCGTCCATTCTCCGCGCGCCATCGACGGCATGCCCCACGAATACCCGACATTCGTCGTCGAGTTTGTTTCCAAGTTTCTGTTGGAGGAGGGACAGGTAGCTCGTGACCATGCGCAAAGGCTGCCGGAGGTCGTGCGAGGCGATGTAGGCGAACTGTTCCAATTCGGCGTTGGATCGCGTCAACGCTGCCTCCAACGCCTTGCGTTCGGTAATGTCCCGCGATGAGGCATAAAGGTACCTCCGGTTGTCGAGGTCGATGCCGCAGACGTTGATCTCGACGTCGAACATGCTGCCGTCGCGACGACGATGCCGCGTTTCGATGACGGTCGAGGCTCCATCCACTAGACGATGGAGGTCTTCGAGCAACTGGTTGGGCGGAATCTTGACGTCCCAGTCCGTCACCTTCAGAGTCATCGCCTGTTCCGGCGTGTAGCCGAGCATGCGTATGAACGAGTCGCTGTATTCGACCAGCCGGCCTTCACCGGGATCGAGGATATGGATGCCGTCACTTGCCACCTTGAGCAGCGATCGGAAGCGAGCTGCCTGGGCCTCCGTCCTATCATGCGCCTCGGCCAATTTACGCCGTGCATCGACAGCATCGGTAATATCCTGAACCGTTCCATTGATGGTCGGAGCGCCATCGGGACCGGGCCCAGGTTTACCCCGCAGGCGGATATGCCGCCCGATATTCGCGAGGCGACATTCGATGGCGGCCTCCCGCCCCTGTACCAGATCACGGAACATGTTTTTGATTGCCAACCGTTCCCCAGGAGCCGCTCGCTCGACAAAAGTTTCCATTGACAGGTGTGTGTCCACGGATTGGCCGAGGATTTCGTAGACTTTGTCGGTCCACTCCATCGCGCCGGAGTCGGGCATCCACCGCCAGCTTCCCACGTTGGCGACATCCTCAGCATTCTTCAGAAGCGTGTGGCCATAGACCTCCAGATCGGAATAGGCCTGGGCTAGCCGTTCCAGCATGACGTTGAATGAGCGTGCCAATGCGGCCACTTCGTCGTCGCCCTGAACTTCGGCGCGTCGGTCGGAAATACCTTCCCGCACGACGGAATTGGCAAGGGCTTCGAGATCCCGTAGCGCGCGCGTCAGGCGTCGGCCTGCCATACGGCTGAACAACAGCACGAAGATGAAGGCCGCGAAGGCCGCCACAACGAAGCCGATCCAAACCCCCTGTGGAGCCTGTAGAGCGTTGGGCGGCGTGGTCCTGGTGTGAATGTGAAGACCGAGAGAAGTAAGAATCGGGTCGACGGGAACGTCTGCCAAAGCTTCCCAATTCCCCGGCGGTTCGCGCGCCGACGCGTGCAACCGGGTTGCCGCACCCAGCGGCCTGAAGGCGGATAGCGGCAACCGGTAGATCAGCGCCCCTTCCGGCGTGTTGGTGCGATCGTAGGTCAACATCTCGATCGCGAGAACATAGGAGCCTTCCTCCCCTTCCATCAGAATTGCCTGACGATGGCCGTTGCTCAGCGCCTTGACGATCCAGCGCCGCTCGTCGTCGGCCAAGCTGGCACGGCCGTTGGTGGCGATGATGCCCCCCTCGAAATCCGTGAAGATAATACCGACAGGAATACCCTGGACCGAATGGACACCCTGCAGAAACGGCACGAGATAGGTTTCTCTCCCGGCGCTGTCCACCAACGCCGTGGCCAGCAGGCTGTTCCTGGACAGGGATGCCATGACGTCGGTGACGGCGTGCAGGATGCCGCCGATGCGGTGCGCTTCGGCCTCGGTATCCTTCTGCAACGCGTAGCGTGCGTCGCTCTCGAATTGACGGACGAGGATGCTCCAGAACACGCCACCGACCAGGACGATGGACAGCCCGGCCAGCAATGCCGCCGCCAAGGAAAAGCGGAGGGCAAGGCTTCCATTTGATGGGCTGGGAGGCAGCATCATCTTATCGCGCCCGTTCGTCCTTATTGATGGAGTCGATTGGCACCAGTGCGCCGTCGGCCCGATACCGGGCCATCAGCAGGTCTTCGGACCCGAGAGCCTCATGTCGTTCCGCAGTAAAAGGCCGCTCGAAGGTTCTTATCAGCCCGTGGTAGTTCTCCACCTTTTCCAGGGCGTCACGCACGGTGCTGCGGTCCGTCGTGCCGGCGCCATCGATGGCACGGGCCAGGATATGGGTCAGGTCGTAGGCGTGGGCGAAGCCAACCGGCGCCTGGATGTCCTCAGCCCGATGGATGTCGAACAGCTTTTCCGTCGTCTTCAGGACTTCGGCCACCTTGCCCTGGTCGGCACGGAAGAAGGAGAAGGTCTGCACCACCGTGAAATCCACCGTTTGCAGCGCCGTCCCCGCTTGTCCGACGAAGTCGCCGCCGGTCACGCCCCAGTGGCTGATGATCGGAACGCGGCGGCCCGCCGGCAACGCCGCGACCTCGCGA
>JADGDA010000103.1 GCA_015228695.1 Alphaproteobacteria bacterium | reverse complement strand
GCGGCCAACCTGAACGTGAGCGCCGCCGGTTCGGTGGTTATCGCCGATGGTGCCAGCGTCTCCGGCCTGATCGACGCCATCGTGGCCGGTTCCGGTGACGTAGCCTTCAACGGCAGCAGCACCGTCGCCGGCATCGTCGGCTCCAGCGGTCGTCTGGCCAGCGTCACGGCGGGCGCCGCCAGCAGCACCACCCAGTTCGACGCAACGACCTTCAAGGCCGAGGCGATCGGGTTCTCGACCGGCACCACCCTGTTCACCGCCAGCGCTCCGACCCTCTCGGGCGACGTCACCGTCAGCAACGGCGGCACGTTGCAGTTCTCCTCGGCGGCGGGGGGCAACATCGCGGCTTCCGGCGGTGCCGACACCGGTGCCCTCGACCTCGGTGGTTCCAGCTCCACTCTGAAGCTGGCGATGACCGACGTCGGCACCTTCGCGGCTCTGACCGTGGCCGGTACGGCCAACATGCA
The DNA here is from genome assembly GCA_015228695.1 of Alphaproteobacteria bacterium. Lineage (GTDB taxonomy): Bacteria > Pseudomonadota > Alphaproteobacteria > Rhodospirillales > Rhodospirillaceae > JADGDA01. The sequence goes on along the minus strand of JADGDA010000103.1, from coordinate 7,754 downwards.
GAACGCGAACATCTACATCGACACCACCGGGGCAACGTCGGCCATCACCTCCGGCACCACGATCACGATCGTGAACTCCACCGGCGTGCTCAGCAACGGCGACGTCGTCGTCGCCAGCACGGCCGCGGCGGTCACCTTCACCTCGACCTCGGACGGCAACAACGTCTACCTGACCACCTCCCGTACCGGCGGCGGTTATGCCGGCGCCGCGACCGGGTCCTCGACGTCGGTGGTGGGTGGCGTCGCCACCGCCCTGAACGGGTTGGTCACCAGCGCGACGGCGGGCAGCACCATGGCGACCCTGGTCGCCAAGCTGGATACCCTGAGCGCTCAGACCCTGGGCGAGACCCTGACCCAGTTGTCGCCGACGAGCGTGGCCGCGACCACCGGGGCTTCCATGGCGACCACCACCGCGGCCGTCAACGTGGTCGGGACCCGGACCGAGACCGTCCGTCTGGCCTCCAACGGGTCGGGCGTGGCCTCCGGCGAGGCGATGCGGGGGCTGGGCGTCTGGGCGCAGGGCTTCGGCGTCTACGGCAATCAGGACAAGCGCAACGGCTACGACGGCTACGACGTCGCCACCGGCGGCCTTGCCCTCGGCGCCGACACCCGGTTCTTCAAGAACATGCGGACGGGTGTGTCCTTCAGCTACGCCCGGAGCGGGATCGACGCCACGGACACGACGGCGGGCAACACCACCGATATCAACAGCTATATCGGCAGCATCTACACCACTTACGAGGGCAAGCCCTGGTATCTGGACGGTGTCGTCTCCTTCGGCATGCACGACTACGACACCACCCGCAAGATCGCGGCCCTGACCCAGACCATCAACGGCGACCACAAGGGTTACCAGACGACGGTCAAGCTGGGCGGCGGGTATCCGATCCAGGTCAAGAAGGCCGTCGTCACCCCGCTGGCCTCCTTCACCTACTCCAACCTGTCCGAGGGGTCCTACACGGAAACCGGTGGATCGGCCGCCCTGGTGGTTGACAGCAAGTCCACCCACTCCTACAGGTCCGGTCTGGGCGCCAAGATCGCCACGACCTTCGACGTGAAGGGCAAGGCGGTCACTCCGGAAGCGCGGGCCGTGTGGTCCCACGAGTTCGGGGACAACCAGGACACCACCGCCAAGTTCGCGGGCGGCGGGGCGTACTTCACCAGCAAGGCCGACACTCCGGCCCGGGAGAGCGTCAACCTGGGCGTCGGTCTGAACGTGGACCTGAAGAACAACATCAGCCTCTCGGCGACCTACGATGCCGAGCTGAAGGACAAGTACCTCGGGCACACCGGAACGGTTCAGGTCCGGGCCGAGTTCTAAACCCAACCTGATCGCGGACCAAGGAAGCCCCCGCCGGAAACGGCGGGGGCTTTTCCTTGGCGGGCGATCGGGATATATCTTTCTTAACGGGCGGAGGCCGGATGCCGTCACATAGCCATGGGTTCGATCAGGCGGTCCGGCAACAGCTTGCCGGCGATGCGGCGGGGGCGGTCGGGGTCTACGACGGGCTCATCGCCGCCGAGCCCGCCCATTTCCGGGCCCATTACAACCGGGGAATCGCCCTGGCGGGGCTGGGGCGGGGGGGCGAGGCCATGCTGTCCTATGCCCTGGCCCTGATCGCCAACGGCGCCTATCCCAGCGCCTATATCAATCTGGCCGGTCTGTGCGAGCAGGCGGGGCTCGCGGACAAGGCGCGGGAGGTTCTGCGGCTGGGGATGGAACGGTGTCCCGCCCAGGCCCCTCTCCATAACAATCTGGCCAAGCTGCTGATGGACGGCGGGGATGCCGAGGGGGCGAGGCGGATCTATCGGGAGGCGATCGACCTTGATCCGGCCCTGGTTCCGGCATGGATGGGACTCGCGCGGGCCTGTTACGAACTGGGACGGGTCGAGGATGCCCTGAACGCCTATGAACGCGCCCTGGCGCTGGAGCCCGCCGGGGAGTCCACCTGCGGGATTCTGAACGGAATCGGGGTCATGGTCCGCGCCCTCGGACGGACGGAGGAGGCCCGGCAATGGTTCCTCCGCGCCATCGGCGTCAACCCCCTCGATCCCGACGCCCACAACAATCTCGGTCTGACCCTGCGGCAACAGGGGGCGTTCGCCGAGGCCCTGGACTGTTTCCGGAAATCGCTGGAACTGCGCCCGGACGCCTCCTACGTTTACGACAACTATCTGTTCTGCATGCAGTACGATCCCGGCATCACCCCGGCCCGGATGCTGGAGGCGGCGCGGGGCTGGAACCGGTTCGCGGCCGCCGTTTCGCCCCTCGCGGAGGCGGAGCGGTCCTGGGACCCGGAGCGGAGACTCCGCGTCGGCTACGTCTCGCCGGATTTCCGCGAGCACGCCTGCTGCTATTACCTGGAACCCCTGATCCGCGCCCACGACCGGCGCTCCGTCGAGGTGTTCTGCTATGCGGAACTGAATGCTCCCGACGGCGTCAGCGAACGCATCCGGCAAAGCGCCGATCACTGGCGGTTCACCAACGGGCACGGCGATGCCGAGGTGGCCGCCCTGATCCGCTCCGACGGCATCGACATCCTGGTGGACTGCGCCGGTCATTCCGGCGGCAACCGCCTGATGGTCTTCGCCCACCGCCCCGCCCCGGTCCAGGTGGCGACGCTGATCGGCTATTCCGTCACCACGGGGGCCGACGTCATCGACTATCTGTTGGGCGATCCCTATCTGACGCCGCCGGACCATGACGGCGATTTCAGCGAAACGGTCGTCCGCCTCCCCCGGACCATCGCTCCGTTCCTGCCCCGGACCTCGTGGCCGGAGGTGGCTCCGGCGCAGGGGGAGGCGCCCGTGTTCGGCTGCGTCGCCGACCCGGCCCGGGTCGACCGGCGGACCATCGGACTGTGGGGGGAGTTGCTCTCCCGCGTTCCGGGCAGCCGGGTCCTGTTCAAGAGCGCGCTGTTTTCCAGCGCGGACGCCCGGGAAACGTGGCGCGGACGCCTGGGCGAACTGGCCGGCCGGGTGGACCTGGAAGGAGTCCCCGGAGGGTGGGGCAAGAACATGGACGTGTATGCCCGCTTCTCGGTGGTGCTCGACTCCCCGATGCATTCCGGCAACACGACGGTGCTCATTCCCCTGTGGATGGGGGTTCCGGTGGTGACCCTGGCCGGCCCGAACGCATGGCAGCGGGCGGGAGCCTCGATCCTCGCCAATGCCGGGCTGAGCGATCTGGTGGCCGGAAACGACCGGGACTACGTGGACATCGCCGCCCGTCTGGCCCAGGACCGGGCGAGGCTCGACAGGCTGCGGCGGGAGTTGCGTTCCTCGATGGAGCGGTCCCCCGTCTGCGACATCGCCCTTTTCACCGCCGACCTGGACGCCGTCTACCGGGACCTGTGGCGCAAGGCCTGCGCCGGTCGCCGGTCCTTAGAACCCAATTGAATTTTTACCCGAAGACTGTCAGACTCCCGCGCCGCCGTGTCCGTGGGGCGTGTGTCTGAAGTGTCGGGGAAGCAGATGTTCGGGAAGTTGACGGTCTATCTGAGCGCCGCTGTCGTCATGGCCGCGTCCGCCGCCCATGGGGCGGAACCCCTGGAACTGAACGGGGTGCTCTTTCGCGCGGTCTTCCAGAACGAAACCGGCGTGATCGGCAAGCAGGACAAGCGGAGCGTCTCTCCCAACGTCCGGGCGGAGGTCGACACCTTTTCGGTGCGGGCCGGGGCCTTCTCCTCCCAACTGAAGTGCGCGGAGGGGGACTCTGCGGCCGAGTGCGCCAAGCTTTCCGAGCGGCAGAAGATCGAGCGGGCCATCGTCGCCCTGATCGACCGGGAGGGGATCGAGGCCCAGGCCGCCCGTTTCGCCGGAGAAATCCGGCTGCTGACCGACTGGCAGGGGCGGAGCGACGGCCCGATCGAGGAGGCCGCCTCGATTCGCGACCGGCTCGGGGTCGACTCGTCGTCGCCGGTGGTTCCGTTCATGCACCTGCTGCTGGCCCACCGCTATCGCGCCGCGTTCGAGGCCGCCGTTCAGGAAAAAAAGGCGATCGTCGCCGCCCAGGCCGAGGCCCTTTATCGTCACGCCCTGGCACAGGCGTTGCAGTCCGGTTCCCGGCCGGTCGAACTGGCGGCCCTGGACCTGGACCGGCAGCCGTTCGTTTACCGGGATGTGCACGCCAAGCCCGCCGGAGCCGGCGGACCTCCGTGCGGCGACGGCCCCACGGCCGATCCGGTGCCTGAGCCCAGGGCCTGGCTTCCGGCCTGTCTCCTGGCCGAGCCCGGCGCCGCCGCGAACGGGGCCAAGGCCCTGCACGAGTTCGCCATGGACATCGACCACGACGGAAAGCCGGAGCTGTTCCTCGGTTCCCAGTCGGAGCGCCGGGGCGGCGTCGGGCCGTACCACGTCTTTCGCGGAGGGGAGAACGGTTACCGCCAGGTCGGAACGGTGACGATCCGTCCGAAATTCTTCAAGGTCCTTCCGCTCGGCGCCGACGGCCGGCCCCGGGTGGTCCGCTATCTCCGCTCCCCCAAGGGGGACGGGGTCCTGGACACGCTGACCCTGGACGAGACCGGCTTCAAGATCGTCTCCGGCGAGCATCTGGCGATGGTCGCCCCCGGTGCCGAGCGCATCAAGGACATGTTCGAGCGGAAGAGCGAAGAGCAACCAGCGAAATAGGCACACCGTCATGTCGTCACTGCACGATCCGGTCATGGTCGGCGCGGCCTTGCAAGCGGCCGCCGTCGCCCTTTCCGCCAACGAGAGATACGAGACCCCCCGCGACATCGCCATGCTGGCGCTTCAGATTCTCAAGGAATGGGACAAACAGGAAGCGGAACGGATCAAGACGCCCTGACCGATGGGAAACCGGGGGCGGGGCTGGAGGTCATCGTCTCCCAGTTGCGGACGATGCCGGGAAGTCCGGGCGTCTATCGGATGCTCGACGGTGCGGGGCGGGCGCTTTATGTCGGCAAGGCCAAGAACCTCCGGAAACGGGTGGTCGCCTACACCCGGCTCGACCAGCTTCCGGCCCGGCTCCAGCGCATGGTGTTCCTCACCGCCTCCATGGAGGTGATCACCACCCACACCGAGGCCGAGGCCCTGCTTCTTGAAAGCAACCTGATCAAGCGGCTGAAGCCGCATTACAATATCCTTCTCCGCGACGACAAATCCTTCCCCTACATCCTGATCACCGGCGGGCACGAGTGGGCGCGGATCGTCAAGCATCGCGGCGCGCGCTCCCTGCCCGGCGAGTATTTCGGCCCCTTCGCCTCCGCCGGAGCGGTCAATCAGGCCCTTTCGATCCTGCAACGGGCCTTTCTTCTCCGCTCCTGCACCGACGGGGTGTTCGCGAGCCGTACCCGTCCCTGTCTTTTGCATCAGATCAAGCGGTGTTCGGCCCCCTGCGCCGGGCGCATCGAGCCCTCGGCCTACGCCGCCCTCGTGGAGGAGGCGCGGGCGTTTCTTTCGGCCCGCAGCAGCCGGATTCAGCAGGATCTGGCCGCGCGCATGGAGGAGGCGTCCGGACGTTTGGAGTTCGAGGCCGCCGCCGTCTTCCGCGACCGCATCCGCGCCCTGTCGAGTCTCCAGGCCCGTCAGGACATCGACGTGCCGGATTTCGACGACGGCGATGTTCTGGCCCTGCATCAGGCCGGGGGACAAGCCTGCATCCAGGTCTTTTTCTTTCGGGGCGGCCACAATTGCGGCAACAGGGCCTATTTCCCGGCCCATGTCCAGGACGAGGAGCCGGGAACGGTGCTGGCGGCCTTCATCGGCCAGTTCTACGACGACAAGAGCCCCCCCCACGATATTCTGCTCAGCCATTCCCTTCCGGAAGCGGACCTGATCGGGGAAGCCCTGTCGCTCAAGGCCGCGCGGAAGGGGGCACGCGTGCGCCTTCTCGTCCCCAGGCGGGGCCCCAGACGGAATCTGGTGGACAACGCCATGACCAACGCCCGCGAGGCCCTGGGCCGCAGGCTGGCGGAAAGCGGGGCCCAGCGGAAACTTCTTGAGGCCACGGCGGAGGTGTTTTCCCTGGACGGCGCTCCCGAGCGGATCGAGGTCTACGACAACAGCCACGTCTCCGGCGCCCACGCGGTCGGGGCGATGATCGTCGCGGGGGCGGAAGGATTGCTGAAATCCGCTTACCGGACCTTCGCCTTCAAGTCCGCCGATCTGCGCCCCGGCGACGACTACGCCATGATGCGCGAGGTTCTGACCCGCCGGTTCCGCCGCGCCCTCAAGGAGGACCCGGACCGGGTCTCCCAGTGGCCCGATCTGGTGCTGATCGACGGGGGCCGGGGGCATCTGGGGGTGGCCCTCGAAGTCCTGGACGAACTGGGCATCGATGCGTTGAAGGTGGTGGCGGTCGCGAAGGGGCCGGACCGGGACGCGGGGCACGAACAGTTCCATACGGCGGACGCTCCGCCTTTTTCCCTGCCGGCTAACGATCCGGTGCTGTATTTTTTACAAAGATTGCGGGACGAGGCGCATCGCTTCGCCATCGGAACCCATCGGGCGCGCCGGTCACGGGCCATCGGCGCGTCCCCGCTCGACGACATTTCCGGGATCGGCGCCCGCCGGAAAAAGGCTCTGCTGCACCATTTCGGCTCGGCGCGCGCCGTGGCCGAGGCGGGTCTCGCCGATTTGGAGGCGGTGGAGGGAATCAGCGGTGGAATGGCGAAAAAAATCTATGATCGCTTCCATCCCGGAGGGTAAGATCGGGACCCCGGGGCTGCGGCGATAACGGCAGGTAGACGCGAAAAGGTGACCAGTCTTCCCAACATTCTGACCTATTCGCGCATTCTGGTCATCCCGCTCGTGATGGGGACCTTTTATGTCGACGGGGTCATGGCGCGTTACGTCGCTTGCGGCCTGTTTCTCGCCGCCGCGATCACCGATTTCTTCGACGGCTATCTGGCCCGCAGCCGCAACCAGACCTCCACCCTGGGCCGCTTTCTCGACCCCATCGCCGACAAGCTGCTTGTCGCGTCCGTCCTTTTGATGCTGGCCGGGTTTCACCGCATCAGCTCGTGGGCCTATCTTCCGGCGGCGGTGATCCTGTGCCGGGAGATTCTGGTTTCGGGCCTGCGGGAGTTCTTGGCGGAATTGAGGGTCAGCGTGCCCGTCAGCCGGCTGGCCAAGTGGAAGACCGCCCTTCAACTCGCGGCGTTGACCTGGCTCCTGGTCGGCGATGCCGGCCCGGCCGCCCTGCCCGTGCGCGAGATCGGCGAGGCGGGGTTGTGGGTGGCGGCGGCCCTGACGATCTTCACCGGTTACGACTATTTCAAGGCGGGGGTCAAGCACCTGCGCGCCGACGGCGAAGGGGCCGGGGTCCCATGAACGTGCTGGGTCTTGCGGGCTGGAGCGGGAGCGGGAAGACGACGCTGATCCGCAAACTCCTGCCCGAGCTGGCGCGGCGCGGCGTCCGCGCGTCCACCATCAAGCACACCCACCACGACGTGGAACTCGACCGGCCGGGCAAGGACTCCTACGAGCACCGCGCCGCCGGAGCCCACGAGGTGATCCTGGTTTCCCCCCGGCGTTTCGCCCTGGCCCGCGAATGGGGCGACGGGCCCCAGCCCGCGCTGGACGAACTGATCGCGCGCCTCGATCCCGTGGACCTCGTGCTGGTGGAAGGATTCCGGGATCATCCCTGTCCGAAGATCGAGGTGTTCCGTCCGGCCCTGGGCAAAGGGCGGCTGGGCGAGGTCGCCATCAACGTCTGCGATTTCGATGATTGAAATATCGAAAGTACCACCACCTAAGTCATAAACTGCAATCTTACGGTCTGCCCCGCCTTT
>JADGDA010000102.1 GCA_015228695.1 Alphaproteobacteria bacterium | reverse complement strand
GGGCCAACATCGATCTGTGCGTTCCCGGTGAGGGCGAGGTGGTGTTTCTCAACGTGGTCAATCGCGCCCGCACCACCCGCCGTCCTCCCGATTTCAAGGATATCGAGGGCCTTGTACTCCTCGACGGCAATGGCGAACTGGTGCACACCGGCATTCCCGAGCAGCTCGACCCGGACCTGGTGTGGGATTACGACTGGGAAGACCTGGAGAAGACCGGCACCATCTGGAACTACATCACCCCCGTCTTCCAGGACGGCGAGCCGATCTTTCCCTATCGCAACGACGCCCGCACCTACCAGCCCCATCGCCTGGGCAAGAATCACGCGGTCCTCAACTGCGTCAAGGGCTGTGTGGCGCGCTGCACCTTCTGCCACCGCTCGCAAAAGGGCATCCGCCACATTCCGGTCGACAACGTGATGCAACGGCTCGATCTGCTGATGAGCAAGTACAACGTCGGCTTCGTCTACATGGGGGCGGAGGCGTTCGGGGCCGACAAGAAATGGCTGGCCGAGTTCCTGGATCAGATTGCCCGACGTGATGTGCTGTGGGGAGCCGGCGGCGTGCGCGCCAACGCTCTGACGCCCGAGTGGATTCAGCGCATGAAGGCGACCGGGTGCGTCAACCTGTCCTATGGCAACGAGTCCGGCAGCGCGCGCATGCTCCAGATCATCGAGAAAAAGGTCTCCATCGAGCAGAACTATGCGGCCATGCGCGCCGCCATCGAGGCCGGTTTCCCCACCGGCATGCAATTCGTGGTCGGCATGCCGGGCGAAAACGACGAGACGATCCGGGAAACCATCGAATACATCAAGTTCGGCACCACCCTGACGCCTGACCTCAATCCGGATTCCTTCGCCATCGGCTATGCCCAGGCCCTTCCCGGCACCCCCTTGTACGAATACGCCCGCCGCAACGGCTATCTGGGAGAGGGACCGGACGGAGAGGAGCAATATCTGCTGCGCATCGCCGACAAGGACGCCTGCGACCCGGAAGCGGCGATCAATTTCACCGACACGCCCCGCCTGCGCTGGCTCGCCTGGCGGATGTTGATGTCGATCGAAGTCAACTACAACTACTATAAAAAATTCGGCAAGAAGCACTACTACAAGGCTATGGGGCGAGATATAGAAATTCTCGGTGGCTCTGTTTCTGGAACTGGCAATGTGGCGAGAGAAGTAATCGGTCCATATCTGCGTCTTCTCGATCAGGGAAATCCTCTGCCGCTATGGCTGATCTTCCCGATTCTCAGGTCGATCAAGCCGGGATTGGCGCACACGTTCTATCCGGCGCTCTTTTACCACTTGCGCCATTTCGTGACGCTGATGGAGTTCGCACGCACCATCCGCAATGAGGGATACAAGAAAGCCCTTGGTCTCGGCCTGGATTACATCGTGCATCGAACCCGCAACGTACTTGGCAAACAAAAATTCAAACATGAGTATGTTTCTCTACGAAAAATTGTAGCGGAAATGGGAGGCGAGCGAGACGATCCCGAGGCGATGAAGCCGTTGCGCAATGGGCGCTGAACATTACAAAAGGAGCAATTCTGTGTTGCAACGCATAAAAAGTGTTGTCTATAAGTTACCGCTCGGCGGTTATTTTATTAACGTTGTTCGCAAAGTATTCATTATATTATATATGGTTGCTTGGAGGACTGCACGCTTTTACGCTCAGTGGCGATATCGGAACGAGCGTACCCGTTCATTTGCTTTTGCCGGATTTTCCGTTACGGAGCCAACCAGCGGGGCTTATATGCCTGGAGCCTTGGTGATGGGCCTGCGTGGCCACGTCCGCACCGCCAAGCAGGTTCAACAGCTTCTTCGTGAAGAGAAGGAGCCTGTTATTTTGGATGTCGGGGCTAACGTCGGGATATTTTCGCTTCTCTATTCACGAATTCCTGGGGCAAAGGTGTTTTCGTTTGAGCCCGTAAGTCAGACCTATGCTTGTCTGAGAGAAAACATCGGCCGCAATGGAATCGATCACGTTGAAACTATCCAAGAAGGGCTTTCCGATACCGAAACAACTTTGTACATCGGCCCCGAAGACGAGACACCGAAAACAACGCGCTTTTCAGTTCATGTCAAGCATGATGGACGTGGTGAGGAGGCGACCTTCACGACTCTGGATATTTTTGTCGCTCGCCGGGGACTTGATCACCTTTCGTTTTTGAAGATCGATGTTCAAGGGCACGAAATGGCGGTGCTTAAAGGTGGCATGGAATCTCTGAAGCGCTTTTTACCGATTATCGAAGTCGAGTTAGTCAAGGGGCGCGAAAATCCCGAAAACATCCTTATTATGCTTGCTGATTTGGGATACTCATTTTTTACTTGGAACGGCAGAGATTTACGCTCAACAACTATCGACAATTGGGTGCAGGCCACCAACATTGATCTTGATGTGTTTGCCATTCCTCCCGGGCGTCTCTCATCTGTCCTTCCTCAAAATCGTGCAAGGTGATTTGCTTCTCATTAAAATCTTCCGTAGCGTTGTCAGAGTGTTGGTGAGGGGGACGAAGCAGTCGAAAAGGAAGCACCATACGAGCCAGAGTTTCTTTTGTTGCCATTTTGTGCTCACCTGCCGCAGTGTAAAGTCCGACTTCGACACCTTATTCCGAAAAATCTTTCCTTAGACTTAAGTTCCCCCTCTCGAAATTGCGCAAGCCGTTGATTTCGCTCATTATCAGGCCTCAGTTCCCTCGCCTCATCTTGACCCCGATCACCTCGCGCAGCAGGGGACGTTCATAGCGGAGCGTGAGCAGCGCGGCCCCCGGCGGCACCGCGACCGCCATGTGTACGCCGTTGGCGGGAACAACCGGCAGCGGACGTCCGTCGGCGTAGGCGCGCCAGAACGGCGTGTGAGAGGCGTTGACGACCACCACCCCCCCGTCCGGAGCCTCGACGGTGATGTCGAAGCCGTCACGAACCTTGGCGAATCCGCTCACCGTCAGCGGGTGCGGCTGCCCGAGCCGGTGGAGATCGTCCTGGGATACCACGGCTGCAAGCCTGGGGGCGGTTGCCGCCACCAGATCGTAGTAGGCCGGGACCGCCATGTCCGGGGCGGCGGAGACAAGCCCGCTGGCGGCAAAAAACCGTGGCAGAGCGTTTGCGAGCTCATAAACGTACACATCCCCCGGATCGGAGATACGCTTCAACCTGTAGCGCAGGAATGCTCCCAACCCGTCAAAAAACTCCGGTCTCACTCTCCCCCACCGTTCGCGCGGCGCGGCGTGCAGAAGTTTGAGGGATGGCGAGGACAGGGGCAGAGGGCTGAACAGATAACGCACATTGGCGATGGCCAACAGGTCGAAACGGATATCCCGTTCGGCGTCATAACTTTTGCCGTCCCACAACTCCCAGTTCCATCCCAGCCGGGTGGTAACGATGTGCTTCCGATTGCCGCGCACCACGGCCAGCCAGTAATCCGACCAGCGGGTGGGGTTCAGGTTGAGCTGTCCATCGAAGATATCGAATCCATAATACCCGGCCACGATGTTGGGAGGCGGCATCTCGGCAAAAGTCGCGGTGCGGTAGGTGCGATCCACAGGCCAGTCCGGCTTGGCCAGGGCGTCGATACCGGTGTAGAGGCTCTGCCCGCCCATGTGGGTCAGAGTGATCAGGTTGTGGCTGGTACGGGCGGCAAGAACCCCGAGCGCCACTGCGGCAATAACGAGGGAGGGACGCCACCGCCCGCGCCGATCCGGCCTGGGCTCGTCAAAAGCTAGGGCGGCGACGGGAGTCATCAGTGTTCCCAGCGCCAGCACCATGTACATCTGGTGGCTCAAACGGTTGAGAAACGGCAGACCGATCAACTCCCAGGGAAAAGCGTGGGCGACCGTCATGGACACCAGCGCCCATGCGGCAGCGATGCCCGCCCGCCCAACCATCGGTGAACGCTGCCGCAGCAAAGACCCGAACGCCAGCACCAGGAGACCCGAAGCGATCCAGGAGTTATAGGACATGCGCAGGGTTTCCGCGATGGCATTCGGGACGGACGCGGCCTGGACCACTTCCCCACCCAGGGCACGCTGGAGGTGGGGAGCAGTGATGACCAGTGCGTAGAGCACCTCGTGCCAATTCAGCACTGCGGCGACGACGCAGACCAGGAACGCTCCACCGGCGCGGCGGAGACTCACTCCGGGCAGAAGGAGCGCCACCCCGACATAGGCGACCAGGAACGCCGGAAAAATCTTCATCGGTTCGGCGGTGGACAGGATCACCGCACCGGCAAAGACCTGCGGCCAGTAGGTCCGGGCCCTGCTCCTTCCGACACACAGATAGACCACCAACGGAATGGCCGCGAAGCCTGCTCCGAACTCGGTGCTGTAGGTGAGCAGGTAGTCATGGGAGACCGGGTACAGCATGGCCACGGCGACGGCCAGCATGGTGGACGCGGGAGCCAGTTTTTTCGCCAGCAGATAGCTTCCGAAAAATCCCAGGGTTCCGACCATGGCTTTGTGCAGCAGAATAACCAGCCAGGTCGGCAGGAGGTGGAACAGCAGGAGTTCCGGGTGCAGGTACTGCATACCGACGAACCAAGTGTACATGTCCTGCCCGCCGCCGATCGAATGAGTGTAGCGTCCTCCGTCATGCAGCGCGGCCAGATAATGGTCCATGGCGATGGCCAGATTGCCTTCGCCATCCCAGGCGATGAACGAAGCCGGCCCGAACAGGGCGTATTCCACAAGGTAGAGGCAGAGCCAGAGCGAAAAAACCATGGCCAGGGATGGACGCCACGCACCAGCCGAGATCAGGCGGCGCAGAGCAAGATACGCCGAGACCGACGCAAGCACGCCGACGGCCACGATGGTCGAAGTCACCAACACCTGCATCACGTCTGCCCGGAGTCGGTTTCGTTCTCGACGATGAAGGGGGGGCGTTTGCGGGCTTCCTCGTAGGAGCGCCACATGTACTCGCCCAGGATTCCCAGCATGATCATGGTCATGCCGCCGAGAATGAGAATCACCACCATCAGGGATGCCCACCCCTGAGCCTCACTGCCGGTGAACAGGGTCTTGGCGATGATGAACAGGGCGTAGAAAAAGCCTCCGCAGGCGACCGTCACCCCGGTGAACGACATGAAGCGGATCGGCAGATAGCTGAACGGCGTGATGGTGTCGATGGCCAGTTTGATCCGTTTGGCCAGGGTCCAGCCTGAACGACCGTGCAGACGCGCCTGCTTGTCGTAGAGAACGTCACGCTGGCGGAATCCCATCCAGGTGATCAGGGCGAACAGGTGTACGTTGCGCTCCTGGTGGCGGCGGAAAGCCGTGACCACCCGGCGGTCGATGAGCATGAAGTCGGCTCCGGTCGCGGGCATCCAGGAAAGCCCCAGAATGTTCCGCGTGATCCAATAGAACAGGCTGGCGAAGAAAAGAGTGCTGGCTTTCTCTCCCTCGCGACGGCGGCGCACGGCCGAGACCACCTGAACTCCGTCAAGCCAAGCCTGGTCAAGTGGGGCAAAAGTCTGTTTCAATCGCTCATAAAGGACCGGAATATTATGTTTTTCATTGAATGTCGGCGTGATAACGGACAAAATGTCCCGACGGGCGGGTGGGGTCTCTTCGCTCATGTGTCTGTCCTGTCTGCTGATTGCTGGAATCACGCGGTTCCTCTGTCTCTGGTCTTCTGTCTTTGGTTGCGAGCATAGAGCTTCGTGCCGTGGGGTCAATGGCTTCCTTGTTTTGCTTCGCCTGGATGTGCTACACATGTTCCTGATCTTGGTATCATGGGAGAAACTGTGCCATGGCAATTCCGGAAAGTCCTGCCAAAACCCGGTCCAGACCAGGAAATCTGAACTTATCAATTCAGCCCGTTCTCCGTATTCATCAAGACCATCTGAAAATCAAGTAATGTATCTATGTCAATTGATCGTTCGGCAGGCATGACACATCCTGTAGTTTCTCTGGTAATGAATTTCTTGTTTTGGTAGAACCAGGGCACGCGCACTACATAGACGGCACCATTAGCATAATGGGTCCGCGGTAGGTCCTGACGTCTTGTCGAGCCTTCGGGCGGATCGAGCAGGCGGGCTAGGCGGCCGTTCTCCCCCGTCGAGAAGGCAAGGTAGGGGGACTTGGGCGTCTCGGCGATGCTGACCACCGAGGGCGACTGCCTTTCGAGGCAGGTTTCGAGGCAGTGGTCGATATCTTCTGCGGTTCGAAGGGGTGAGGTAGGCTGGAGCAGGACCAGCAGATCGAAACCGGGCAGCCGGTCCAACGCGTCCAGGACGACCGGCACCGATCCGGTCTCGTCGGTCGCCAGATCGGCGGCGCGGACAAAAGGAGCCTCGGCACCGGCCGCGACCGCCGCCGCGATAATCTCGTGAGTGTGCAGGCTCTTGAGCCACGGGGCACCTTTTCGCAAGCGGGTTGAACGGCGCTTGCCGGCACTCTCGTCGTTACCCGGACACAACCCAGCCCAGGAGACCAAATGTCCGGCGGTGGGAAAGCGGCCCATGTCGCGACCGATCTCGGAGAGGATCATCCGTGCGGCCAGAACGCCGATCCCTGGTATCGTGATCAGCAGCCCGATCAGTGTGCTGGCCATAACCTGATTGGCTGCGGTCAGTTCGTCCATCCGGGCGAGGCTAGCGCTAACCTGCTGGTCAATCTTTTCGATGGCGGACGCCAGGGCAGCGTACTGGTCAAGATGAAGCCGCAGCAGGAAACGATGGTGATCCGTCACCCTGCCACGAAGCGCCTCGCAGAGCTTGGTCTGGGGCGCTTTGATCCGGCGATGCGCCAGGGCAGCCAGCTTCGTCGGCTCCGTCTCTCCCGCAATTATCGCCTCCAGCATCGTCCGGCCACTGAGACCGAGGATATCGGTGATGACCGAGTCCAGCTTGATGTTGGCCTCTTCGAGGGTTTTCTGCACCCTCTGAGTGTGTCTTGTCTGCTCCCGGACCAACTGTTTGCGGGTCCGCAATAGCGAACGCATATCCTGGATGTCCCGATCCGGGACGAAGCTTGCCCGGATCAGACCATGCGCCAGAAGATCGGCGATCCAGGTCGCATCGTTGACGTCGGTTTTGCGGCCGGGCACGTTCTTGATATGCGCCGCATTCGCCAGGATCATCTCAAAGTCACCGTCGCTCAGGATATTCCAAACCGGCTTCCAGTACACGCCGGTGGCTTCCATAGCCACATGCGTGCATGCCATCTCTCGTAACCAAACCAGCAGGGCCATAAGTCCAGACGTAGTCGTCTCAAAGGTTCGGACATCCCGGTTGATTTTGGCGTCCTGCATCTGCCGGACGCACGCCACGACCATGTCCTTGTGGACATCCAGACCAGCACACCGTGGATAAACGACTTCCATTTTTTTCCTCCATACGCCGCGCCGTCGGCGTAGGGGGCCTTATCAACACAACTCTAGAAAACGTGCTCCCTGAGCATTGTTGCTCCATGGCACAATCGGGGGTAATCAAGGCTCCCAGGGTCCAACTCACTGACGGGCTCTTGCGCACCAAGGAGAAATCGACCTCGGTACCGACGGCCCGACAACAATAACTTCCGCCACGCACTCAACCAAGTTTCATGCTCGGTGGGTCGGCAAGACCGGTGGCGAACTCATTGAGAACTCATTGAGAACTGCTGGAAAAACATGTTGACGTATACGCCTGCAATGGGTAGCGTAGCGTGCAGTTTGGATTCGGTTCCAAAGTGTCGTTTTTCGCTAAGCACGCCTCCAGAATGTGGTGTGCATTGTGCACGTGGTCTGCGTCAGATGCGGACTGCTGGGTTGTAGTGAGTTTGGCCTGCACATCTGCCACAGACAACTTCTGAGTCTACAGAATGCTCTTTAATTCCACGGATTTCATCCTTATCTTTCTACCGATCAC
The DNA here is from genome assembly GCA_015228695.1 of Alphaproteobacteria bacterium. Lineage (GTDB taxonomy): Bacteria > Pseudomonadota > Alphaproteobacteria > Rhodospirillales > Rhodospirillaceae > JADGDA01. Next base: position 383 of record JADGDA010000102.1, on the reverse strand, counting down.
CCTTATACTATTTTATGTCGCCCCGATGCGGTGGCGGTTAGCAGTGATCTTCGTTGCCTCGCAGATATTTTACGTTACCGGCGGCTTGGTTCCGTTCTATTTCATGACCGCGACAATCGTCTGGGGCTATCTGATGGCCTTCGTCACCGTCCACCGGCCTGGACTGGCGAGCAAAGTCGCCGCCATATCGATGCCGCTGGCCGCCTTCTATCTTTTCCGCTACCTCGGCTTCACCCTCAGCACTCTCGGCATCGCCCCCGGTACCGAGGGCATCGCCTTCTGGTTCGTCAGCATGGCCTTGCCGGCGGGGGTCAGCTTCTACACCTTCCACATCCTGTCTTATAACATCGACGTATGGGACGCGAGGATTCGACCGGAGAAAA
>JADGDA010000101.1 GCA_015228695.1 Alphaproteobacteria bacterium | reverse complement strand
CTGCGAACCATGAAACTGACGATCGAGCGATCCATTCTCCTGAAGTCCCTGGGCCATGTTCAAAGCGTCGTTGAACGGCGCAGCACGATCCCGATTCTCGCCAACGTCCGGTTGGAGGCCACGGCGGAGGGTCTCGGCCTCAATGCCACCGACATGGACGTCGATGTCATCGAGACGGTGGCCGCCGAGGTGATGGAACCGGGACGGACCACGGCTCCGGCCCACACGCTCTACGACATCGTCCGCAAACTGCCCGAGGGGGCCCAGGTTCAACTGGGGCTGGCCGACGACGGCGCCCAGCTTGAACTGCGCTCGGGCCGGTCCAAGTTTTCGTTGGCCTGTCTGCCGGTGGAGGACTTCCCGGTCATGTCCGGGGGCAATCTGTCCCATACCTTCCTTCTGTCGGCGGCCGATCTGCGCGGGCTGATCGACCGGACCCGATTCGCCATTTCCACCGAGGAGACGCGCTATTACCTGAACGGGATCTACCTCCACGCCGCCCAGAGCGAGGGGATGGGCGTGCTGCGCGCCGTCGCCACCGACGGGCACCGTCTGGCGCGGGTCGAGGTTCCTCTTCCCGAGGGGGCGGCGGGGATGCCCGGCGTCATCGTTCCCCGCAAGACCGTGAACGAGTTGCGCAAGCTGATCGACGAGGTGGGTGCGGACGTGACCGTTTCGCTGTCCGAGTCCAAGGTGCGCTTCGTGTTCGAGGATGTCGCCTTCACCTCGAAGCTGATCGACGGCGTCTTCCCGGACTACGAGCGGGTGATCCCCGCCCACAACGACAAGGTCATGGAAGTGAACGCGGCCCTCTTCGCCCAGGCGGTGGACCGGGTGTCGGCCATTTCCTCGGAGAAATCCCGCGCGATCAAGGTGGCCGTGGACAAGGGCGGCGTCGTCCTGTCCGCGTCGAGCCCCGAAAGCGGCAGCGCGACGGAGGAAATCGAGGCGTCCTACGACTCCTCCCCCATCGAGATCGGCTTCAATTCGCGTTACCTGCTCGACATCATGGGCCAGATCGAGGGCGACGCCGTGCGGTTCGTCATGGCCGACTCCCAATCGCCGACCGTGGTGCGCGAGGTCGCCGACGCCTCGGCCGTCTACGTCCTGATGCCGATGCGCGTGTGAACGCGGCCGCGCTTCACATCGGCGGCATGCCCGGGGAGACGAAGACGGCCACCGGGGTCACGCGGGTGACGCTCAGCGATTTCCGCTGCTATGCCCGCCTGCGGCTGGACGCCGATCTGCGGCCGGCGGTGCTGACGGGACCCAACGGGGCCGGGAAAACCAATCTGATCGAGGCCCTTTCGTTCCTGACGCCGGGCCGGGGCCTCCGGCGGGCGCGGTTGGCCGAGGTGACGCGGAGGGACGCCGGAGACGGAGCCGGATGGGCGGTGGCGGCCACCGTCCAAACCCCCTCCGGACCGGTCGAGGTGGGCACGGGACGCGAGAGCGGCCAAGGGGAAGGCCGAGGGGGGAGCGGCGAGCCGAGGGACCGGCGCGTGGTCCGCATCGACGGCGAGACCGTCCGCGGCCAGGTGGCCCTGGCGGAAGTGGCCTCGGCGGTGTGGCTGACCCCGGCCATGGATCGGCTTTTCGTCGAGGGAGCCTCGGCGCGGAGACGCTTCCTGGACCGTTTGGCCTTTGGATTGGATACGGGTCACGCGGCCCGGGTCTCCGCCTACGAGAACGCCTTGCGCCAGAGGGCGCGGCTATTGCGGGAGGAGCGCCGGGCGGACCCGGCGTGGCTGGCGGCCCTGGAGGAAACCATGGCCGAGACCGGGGTTGCCGTGGCGGCGGCGCGGCGGGACGTGGTGGCGCGGTTGGCGCGGGCCTGTGCCGGAGCCGACGGCCCCTTTCCCCGCGCGGTGCCGACCCTGGAGGGAACGGTGGAGACGTGGCTTGACGAGGGACCGGCCCTGGAGGTGGAAAGCCGCCTGCGCCGGGCCTTGTCCGCCGGTCGGAGCGTGGATGGCCGGACCGGCGGGGCCGCGGAGGGGCCGCACCGCAGCGACCTGCTGGTCCGCCACGGGGACAAGGACATGCCGGCGGCCCACTGTTCGACCGGCGAGCAGAAGGCGTTGTTGATTTCCCTGGTGCTGGCCCAGGCCCGCATCCAGACCTCGGCCAGGGGATGGGCTCCCCTGCTGCTGCTGGACGAGGTGGTCGCCCACCTGGACGAGACCCGGCGGCGCGCCCTGTTCGATACGGTCTGCGCGCTGGGGGCCCAGGCGTGGATGACCGGAACCGATCAATCCCTGTTCGCCGGCCTCGGCGAGCGGGGGCAGTTCTTCCGCGTCCAGGACGCGGCCGTGACGCGACAATCAGCGGTGTAGGACTCGACATGAGCGGCGAAGCGAACGATATCCAGAACCTCCCCTCCCCCGTGGAGCACGCCTACGATGCCGACTCGATCAAGGTGCTCCGGGGACTGGACGCGGTGCGTAAGCGGCCCGGCATGTACATCGGCGATACCGATGACGGCTCGGGCCTGCACCACATGGTTTACGAGGTGGTGGACAACGCCATCGACGAGTCCCTGGCCGGCCACTGCGACAAGATCGAGGTGGTGCTGAACGGGGATTCCTCGGTGACCGTCCGCGACAACGGACGCGGCATCCCGGTGGACATCCACCACGAGGAGGGCGTCTCGGCGGCGGAGGTCATTATGACCCAACTGCACGCGGGCGGAAAGTTCGACCAGAACTCCTACAAGGTCTCCGGCGGTTTGCACGGGGTCGGCGTGTCGGTGGTGAACGCCCTGTCGGAAACCCTGGAACTGCGCATCTGGCGCAACGGCAAGGAATACTGGATGCGTTTCCGCCATGGCGACGCCGAAGCGCCCCTGGCGGTGGTGGGTGAGGCGCCGATGACCGAAAAGGGCACCCGGCTCACCGGCAGCGAGATCACCTTTCTCGCCTCCAAGGAAACCTTCACCAAGACCGACTACGACTTCCCCACCCTGGAGCACCGGCTGCGCGAGCTGGCGTTCCTGAATTCGGGCGTGTTCCTGCGCCTGATCGACGCCCGCCACGGCGAGCCGACGGTGGTGGACCTGCACTACGAAGGCGGGATCCATGCCTTCGTCGAATACCTGAACCGGGCCAAGACCCCCCTGCACACCCCGCCGATCACCGTGACCGGCGAACGGGACGGCATCGTCGTGGACCTGTCCATGCAATGGACCGACAGCTATCACGAGACGGGGCTGTGCTTCACCAACAACATCCCGCAACGGGACGGCGGCACCCATCTGGCCGCCTTCCGCGCCGCCCTGACCCGGACCATCAACACCTACGCCGCCGAAACCGGCCTGATGAAAAAGGAAAAGGTGCAGCTCACCGGCGAGGACATGCGCGAGGGGCTGACCAGCGTGGTCTCGGTCAAGGTGCCGGACCCGAAGTTCTCCTCCCAGACCAAGGACAAGCTGGTGTCGTCGGAGGTGCGCCCCGCCGTGGAAGGCGTGCTCGGCGACCGGCTGAACCAGTGGTTCGAGGAACATCCGAACGAGGCGCGCAAGATCGTCGGCAAGGTGGTGGAAGCCGCCGCCGCCCGCGAAGCCGCCCGCCGCGCCCGCGACCTGACCCGGCGCAAGGGAGTCCTCGACTTCGCCAGCCTGCCGGGCAAGCTGGCCGACTGCCAGGAACGCGACCCCGCCCGGGCGGAGTTGTTCATCGTCGAGGGCGATTCCGCCGGAGGCTCCGCCAAACAGGGCCGCGACCGCGCCAATCAGGCGATCCTGCCGCTGAAAGGCAAGATTTTGAACGTGGAGCGGGCGCGCTTCGACAAGATGCTGAGTTCCGCCGAAATCGGCACCCTGATCACCGCCCTGGGCACCGGGATCGGCCGCGACGACTTCAACATCGAGAAAATCCGCTACCACAAGATCATCATCATGACCGACGCCGACGTGGACGGCTCGCACATCCGCACGCTTCTGCTCACCTTCTTCTTCCGTCAGATGCCCGAGGTGATCGAGCGGGGCTACCTCTATATCGCCCAGCCCCCCCTGTACCGGGCGAAACGCTCTTCAAGCGAGGTCTATCTGAAGGACGACCGGGCCTTGGAAATCTACCTGATCGAGGCGGGAATCCAGGATGCAGTGCTGGAGTTGCACGGCGGCGCCCGCATCGGCGGCGCCGATCTGAAGGCGCTGGCGGAGCGGGCGCGCACGGTGCGGCACCTGATGGGACCGGTCTCCCGCCGGGTGCCGGAACGGCTGATCGAGCAACTGGCCATCGCCGGCGTGTTCAACACCAAGGTGCTGGACAACGTGGAAACGGAAACGGCGGCCGCTGCCTACGTCGCCAAGCGCCTGGATTTGCTGGAACCGCCCCTGGAACGCGGCTGGACCGGATCGGCGGCCCCCGACGGCGGCATGCTGTTCACCCGGACCCTGCGCGGGGTGACCGAGAATCACCATGTGGACGGTCAGTTGATCAAAAGCGCCGAGGCCCGCGCCCTGGACGACATGGCGGCGGAACTCCAGGAAAGCTACGCCCATTTCTCGGTCCTGAAGGCCAAGGACAAGGAAACCCCCATCCACGGCCCCCTGGGCCTCGCCGACGCGATCATGGAGGCGGGCCGCAAGGGCATCGGCATCCAGCGCTACAAAGGCCTGGGCGAAATGAACCCCGAGCAACTGTGGGAAACCACCCTCGACCCCAACGTGCGCTCCCTGCTACAGGTCAGGGTGAACCACATCGAGGAAGCCGAACAGGTCTTCTCCACCCTCATGGGCGACGTGGTGGAACCCCGCCGCGACTTCATCCAGACCAATGCCCTGAACGTGGTGAACCTGGATGTGTAGGGGATAACGGCATTCATGAAAAAAGCTTGAAAGTTTACTCCGTGTAAAAAAAGCTTGAAGGTAACTTTGCAAATGCCTAAGCTCTCTTCGTCACGGGTTGCCACACGTCCCCCTGGGGAGTGCAAAATGGTAACCCCTTTTTTTGCCTGGAGATCATGCTGCCGATACCCTACGTCAAACCTTACGCGCCGCCTGCCGCGTTGGTCCAACACCTCATTGCGCGCGGCCTCACTGTCAGTAATTTTGCCGCTGCTGAGCAGAAAATCGCGGAGATCGGGTATGATCGGCTTCGCATTTACTTCAGTAGCCGCCGCCACCACCAAGCCCCTGGAAGGCCTTTCAGATCGGGCTGCACCTTCGACGAGATCATGGGGCTTTACGCGCTTGATGAAGAGCTGCGCACCTTATGCTTTTGCTATTGCTCTAAATTTGAATTGGCGCTTCGGAATTTGATCGCAGAGGAGTTGAGTTCAAAGCATGGTCCCCATCCATACTTCAACGCTTCAATCTATGAATCAGAGAAATTGCACTTATCGGCTGTAAAGTGCCTTTCCGAGGTGTTTCACAAAAGCAAAGACCAGAGAGCAAAACATTATTTTAGTAAATACAACCCTCCACATTTGCCTCCGATTTGGACCCTGAAGGAATTCATGACTTTTGGTGCGACTAATTTGTTTTTCACGACACTTTCGAAACCGATCCGACTCTCTATAGCAAATAGCTTCGGTGTAACTAATAGGATTGTTTTTGAAAAGTGGATTGAAGCATTCATTGATTTCAGGAATATATGCGCCCATCATGATCGCCTTTGGAATAGGGCATTTCAGAAAGGGATAAATGTCTATCATAGACAAAATATTCCTTCTGGACAGCCTGCAAAATTGAAGGCGTTCCTTGAAGCTCTGGAATACCTATTGAAATGTAGAGGGCAATCAGTTGCAATTGTGAGCGAGGTCGCCACATTGCTTTGCAGCTATCCTGTTGCCCAGCCTTCGGAGCTTGGCTTTTAGAGCGCCCGATTCGGGCCACACCCTGTCGGAGCGCGGGGGCCACAGGTGGCTGGACGGGGGTGGGGTGGTGTGCCTATAGTCCGTCGCGGCGGCGATGATCGCGGGAGGGACATGGCATGATACTCGGCACGCTCCTGTTCACTTGGTTCAAGGGGAAACCCGTTGGAACCGATCAGTTCGGCAACCGGTATTTCCGGGCCTCTCCGCGCTTCCCCGGCGGGCGGGAGCGCCGTTGGGTGCTGTACAAGGGAAGCCATGAGGCCTCCAAGGTTCCGCCCGAGTGGCACTCCTGGCTCCACCACACCACGGCCGCGCCGCTGGAGCGGCCGGACCGCCCGTGGGTGAAGGAACACCTGCCCAATCTGTCGGGAACGGCGGGCGGCTATGTTCCTCCGGGCCACGACTCCAGGGGCGGCGCGCGCCCCCGGACCCGGGACGACTATCAGCCGTGGCAGCCCGAGTGAGCGGTCCTTTCGCCACCATGGAACGCGCGGACCGGTCATGAACAACCCCAGACGGGAAACCCTGGTGGGTGGGTTCGTGGTGGTTTTGGGCGCCCTTTTCATGGCCTATGCCTCCGGTGGGCGGGCGCCGTCCAGGAACGACGACGGTTCCGGCTATCTCGTGACCGCGCAGTTCAACCGGACCGACGGCCTGGGCGCCGGCGGGGCCGTCCGCCTGGGGGGAATGCCGGTGGGCACGGTTGTCGGCCAGACCCTGACCGACGACTTCCGGGCCATCGTCACGATGAAGGTCCACGCCGGAGTCGCCCTGCCGGTGGATTCGGCCGCCCTGATCCAGTCCGATGGGCTGCTCGGGTCCAAATACATCGAATTGCAGCCGGGAGGCTCGGAAAAGATGCTCGCGCCCGACGGGCGGCTGACCTATACCCAGGGCTCGATCATCGTGGACGACCTGCTGGCCCGCATCCTGTCGCAGGCCAAGGCCAAGCGGGCGAAGGCGACCGCCAAGGGAGTCGAGGGGGGGGGACCATGAGAAGAAACCCGATTGAGACGATCATGGGAGCGGTCGTGCTCCTGGTGGCGGGCTTCTTCCTCGCGTTCGCCTATTCGACGTCGAGCGTCAAGCCGGTCCAGGGGTACGACGTCAAGGCCGTCTTCGCCAGGGTCGGCGGGCTGGAAACCGGCAGCGACGTGCGCATCTCCGGGATCAAGATCGGCACCGTCGTCGGCCAGTCCCTGGACCCGAACACCTATGAGGCCGTGGTGCGGTTGAGCATCGCGCCCCATGTGCGCCTTCCCACCGACACGGTGGCCTCGATCGTCAGCGAGGGATTGCTGGGCGGCAAGTACCTGAAGCTGGAACCCGGAAACGCCGCCGAACGGATTCCCGACGGGGGCGCCGTCGCCCAGACGCGGGACTTCAAGTCGCTGGAGGAGACGGTCAGCGAGATCATCTTCCTCGCGACCCAGGGCGCCGACGAAGCCAAGTGACGATCATGGCTCCGGCGTCCGTCCCTTCCGTCCGCCGTTTCAAGCGCCTCGGGTGCGCGGTCGCCGGTCTCCTGCTCCTGTCCTCCACCGCCGGCGCCACCGAAATCCGCGCCAACACCGCCGTCCTGCGCTGGATCGACAAGGTGGTGGCGCGGGTCAGCACCGTGGAGGCTCCGGTGGGGGAGTCGGTGCACGTCGGCACCCTGGAACTCATCGTCCGCGCCTGTTCGGCCCGCCCCCCGGAGGAGACGCCGGAGAACGCCGCCTTCCTCGACGTGTGGGAGGTGAAGCCGGGGGAACCGGCGGCGGAGGTTTTCCGGGGATGGATGTTTTCCTCCAGCCCCGCGCTGTCGGCGATGGAGCATCCGGTCTACGACTTGTGGCTGGTGGAGTGCCGCAACGTTCCGGACGCCGACTCCCCGCCCCCGCACTTAAAACCGGCCCGCTGAGCGAGCGCGGCAGCCAGTCGTTCCAGATAGGCCCGACGGGGGATTTCGACCGCCCCGAACCGGGCCAGATGGGCGGTGATGAATTGGGTGTCGAGCAGGCTGAATCCTCCCGCCTTCAGACACGCCACCAGATGGCAGAGCGCGACCTTGGAAGCGTCGGTTTCCCGCGAGAACATGCTCTCGCCGAAGAACGCCCCCCCCAGCGCCACCCCGTAGAGCCCCCCGACCAGCCGGCCGTCCCGCCAGCTTTCGACGCTGTGGGCATGGCCCAGGTTGTGCAGGTCCACGTAAAGCCGGAAGATTTCATCGTTGATCCAGGTTCCCTCACGGCCGGGCGCGGGCTCGGCGCAGCTGCGAACGACTTCGGCGAACGCCGTGTCGCAGCGGACGCAAAAGACGCCCCGGCGCAGAACCTTGGACAGGCTGCGCGGAACATGGAACCCGTCGAGCGGCAGCACGCCCCGCAGCGTCGGGGAAAACCACTCGATTCCCGGATCGTCGCGCCCGCGCGCCATCGGGAAGCATCCCGCCGCGTAGGCGCGCAAGAGAATCTCGGGCGTCAGCGGAAGCATGCGCTTCCTCCTGGTGCGCCTATTGGCGGCGCGATCAGCC
>JADGDA010000100.1 GCA_015228695.1 Alphaproteobacteria bacterium | reverse complement strand
CGCTGACCGGAATCCCCCGCGATTCCGGTCAGCGTGAAAGCGCTCTAAACCTCGTCGTCCCGTGGTTCGTCGAGGTCGCGCGCGACCTCCGGGCTGTGGAGGATTTGCTCGATGTGTTGGGCCCGGTCGAAGCTGACGTCGGGTTCGAACGACAGGTCCGGAATGAACTGAAGGCGCACCTCTCCCGCCAACTGGTGGCGGAGGAACGGCCGGACCCGTTTCAGCCCCTGGATCACCGGTATCGGGTCTCCCCCTCCCAACGGAGCCACGAACACGGCGGCGTGGCGCAGGTCAGGGCTGACCCGCACCTCGGTCACCGTCACCGGGGCTCCGAGCAGGGCGGGATCGCGGAACTCGGTGCGCTCCATGATCATCGCCAGGGCGTGGCGCACCTCTTCCCCCACACGGAGCTGACGCTGGCTGGGGGCCTTCGCTTTTCCTCTGGTCACGGCGTCCTCGTCGTATTTCCCTCACCGGGCGTCGTGCCGGAGGCACGCCTTCGGCGTGGCCCTCCGGTCGCTTGGCCGCAGCCTCAACGGCCGCTTGGTACCGGCGCGCAAGTTGGATGATGTGTCAAACATTGTGCGCGCCGGTATCACAGGGTGGAGGCCACCTCTTCCATCTCGAAGCACTCGATCACGTCGCCTTCCTGGATGTCGTGATAGTTCTCGAACGACATGCCGCAATCGAAACCGGAGCGGACCTCCTTGACGTCTTCCTTGAACCGCTTGAGTTGGCCGAGGCTGCCCTCGTGGATCACGACGTTGTCGCGCAGGAGGCGGACCCGCGCTCCCCGCTTGACCACGCCTTCCGTTACCATGCAGCCGCCGACCTTGCCCACCTTGGTGATGTTGAAGACCTGCCGGATATCGGCATTGCCCAGGAACCGCTCGCGGTAGGTGGGGGCCAGCATGCCCGAGAGGGCGGCCCGCATGTCGTCCACGACGTTGTAGATGATCGAATAATAACGGATGTCCACCCCGTCCCGGCGTGCCAGTTCGCGGGCCTGGGGATTGGCGCGGACGTTGAAGCCGATGATCAGGGCGTCCGAGGCCTTGGCCAGGGTCACGTCGGACTCGTTGATACCGCCGACCGCGGCGTGCAGGATGCGGACCTTGACGTCGGCCGTTCCCTGCTTCTCCAGGGTGCCGATCAGGGCCTCGACCGAGCCCTGGACATCGCCCTTGATGACCACGGGAAGCTCCTTGGCCTCGCCGGCCTGGATGCGGGCGAACATCTGTTCCAGGGTACCGCGCGCGCCCTGGACGTACAGGGCGTCGCGCTGCTTGCGCTGGCGGTATCCGGCCACTTCCCGGGCCTTGCTTTCGTCGGCGACGACGATGAAATCATCGCCGGCGTCGGGAGTATCCTGGAAGCCCAGAATTTCCACCGGGGTGGAGGGACCGGCTTCCTCGACCCGGTTCCCGCGATCGTCGAGCAGGGCGCGTACACGGCCCCATTCCTTGCCGGCGACGAACACGTCGCCGGTCCTGAGGGTTCCCCGCTGCACCAGAATGGTGGCGACGGAGCCCCGGCCCTTCTCCATCCGGGCCTCGACCACCGTTCCCGCCGCGGCGCGGCTGGGGTTGGCCCGCAGGCTGAGAACCTCCGACTGGAGCAGGATGGCCTCTTCCAGTTTGTCCAGGTTGATCTTCTTTTTCGCCGAAACCTCGACGCTGAGCACGTCGCCGCCGAATTGTTCCAGGACGACGCTTTGCTGAAGAAGATCGTTGCGGACCCGGTCGGGGTCGGCCTCGGGCTTGTCGATCTTGTTGATCGCCACCACGATCGGCACGTCGGCGGCGCGGGCGTGGCGGATGGCCTCGATCGTCTGCGGCATGATGCCGTCGTCGGCGGCCACCACCAGCACGACGATGTCGGTCACCTTGGCGCCGCGCGCGCGCATGGAGGTGAACGCCTCGTGGCCCGGAGTGTCGATGAAGGTGATCTTCCCGCCCGTCGGCATGGTCACCTGATAGGCGCCGATGTGCTGGGTGATGCCGCCGGCCTCGCCCGACACCACATCGGTCTGGCGCAGGGCGTCCAGAAGGGAGGTCTTGCCGTGGTCGACATGCCCCATGATGGTGACCACGGGCGGGCGGGAGCGCATCTCGCCCTCCTCGTCGACGACGCCCTGGAGGCCGTCCTCGACGTCGGCGTCGGCGACCCGTTTGAAGTTATGGCCGAACTCGGCGACCACCAACTCGGCGGTATCGGCGTCCACCACCTGGTTGATGGTGGCCATGACGCCCATTTTCATTAGGACCTTGATGACGTTGGCGCCACGTTCGGCCATGCGGTTGGCCAATTCCTGAACGGTGATCGCCTCGGGGATAACCACCTCGCGGACCACTTTTTCAAGGGATTTCTGCTGAAGCTGAAGCTTCCGCCGCTCCTTCTCCTGGGCACGGCGCAGGGCGGCGATGGAGCGGCCCCGCTCGCTGCGGTCGTCGCCTTCGAGCGCGGAAGTGATCGTCAGCTTGCCGGCCCTGCGGCGCGGCTCGTTGCGCTTGGCCGAGGGGACCTTGGCCGGCGCGGGGCGGGCGAGGGCGCCCTTCTTGCGGTCCGCCCCCTCGCCGTCGTCGCTCTCCTGAAGGGAAGGCTCTTCCTGGGCGGGGCTGGTCGGGGGAGGGGTGGGCTGGGCGGCATCAGCCGACTCGGTCACGACATCGCCGGCCATGGGCGCGACGGGTTCAACGGGTTCGGATTCGGGCTCGGGTGCGTTCCGGGCGGCGGCTTCCCTTTCCTGGGCCTCCAGGATGGCGGCGGCGGCGCGGGCTTCCTCCTCGGCCTTCTGGCGCAGGAGGGTTTCTTCCTCGACCTTGTGCGCGTCTTGGAGCGCGCGCAGCCGGTGGGCTTTTTCCTGGGAGGTCAGATCGCTGGTTGCCTCGATGAGGGCCGCGGCCTCCTCCAGCCGGGTGTCGGGAGTGGCCTCCGCCTTGGTTTCGGCTGCCGTGCCGGGCTGGGTTGACATGAGGGTGCGCTTCTTGCGCACCTCCACGGCGACCACTTTGGAACGGCCGTGGGAGAAGCTCTGGCGCACCTGACCGGCGTCGACCGTCTTCTTCAGTTCGAGGCGCCCTCGGGGCGACAGGGAAAGCTTGTGGTCATTATCACTCATGTGGGCCTAGCTTACCTTTCTTCCGTCACCCCGGATCGTCCGCCCGGATCAATTATCGGCCCGGCACCCACCGGTCCCGGCATCGGCACGGGCGTCCCGCGATAGCGACCGAGGCGGAAAGCCTCCTCCAGCATCAACGCGGCGACGCGGCCCGGACCGACGGCGACGTGCACCACCTCGTCGCGCCCCAGCGCCGCCCCCAGCTCGGCGCCGCTGAACAGATCGATCAGCGGCAATCCCGGACCCAGGCGGCGGATCTTCTCCCGTCCTCCCGGAGCCCCGTCGCGGGCCGCCAGCAGCATTGCCAGACGTCCAGCCTTCAGCCCCGCATGCACCTTCTCGTATCCAAACACCACCAGCCCCGCCCGCCGCGACAGCCCCAGGTAATCGAGACAGCGGCGGACCATCAGGCGGTCCACTTGATCGGGCAGATCGGCGGGGACCACCACGCCCCGGCGGGCTACCTTGGCGAACGATCCCTTTCTCACCGCTGTTTCTACCATATCGCGGACGGCACTCAACCAAAATCCCCGTCCCGGCAGTTTCCCATCCAGGTCGGGCACCACCACATCGCCCGGCCCGAGAACGAACCGGAGCAATTCCTCCCACGGCAGGACCCGGCCGGTGGCGATGCAGCGGCGCTCCGGCCCGCCGTGATCCCCATCCGCGTGATCCCCATCCGAAGGTCCGCCGGAAACCGGGACCGGGACATCGGGGTGCTTTTTTCCGGCCATGGCCCCCCGCGAGGCCCGTCAGCCTTCGCCGGCCTCGAACCAGTGGGCGCGGGCGGCCATGATGACGCGCCCGGCGTCCTCCTCGGAGAGGACCCCGGCTCCCACCGCCTCGACCAGTTCGTCGGTGGCCAGGTCGGCCAGGTCGTCGAGGGCCTTGATCCCTTTCCGCCCCAGGGCCACCAGCATCGCGGACGTCAGTCCCTCGATGGAGGCCATGTCGTCGGCGACGCCCAGTTCCTTCCGCTGCTCGTCGAATTCCCGGTTCCGCTCGGCGAGGTACGCCTCGGCGCGGCGTTGGAGTTCCGACGCCACATCCTCGTCGAAGGCGTCGATGGAGACGAGTTCCTCGACCGGGACGTAGGCGATTTCCTCCAGGGTGCTGAAGCCCTCGGTGACCAGAAGGTGGGCGATGACGTCGTCCACGTCCAGGGCCTCGATAAACAGCCGGGACCGGGTCTTGAATTCCTCCTGGCGGCGCTCGGACTCTTCGGCCTCGGTCAGGATGTCGATCTCCCAGCCGGTGAGCTGCGACGCCAGACGCACGTTCTGGCCGCGCCGGCCGATGGCCAGGGACAGTTGGTCGTCGGGAACCACCACCTCGATTCGCCGGGTGTCCTCGTCCAGCACCACCTTGGCAACCTCGGCCGGAGCCAGGGCGTTGACCAGGAAGGTGGCGGGGTCGGAGGACCACTGGATGATGTCAATCTTCTCCCCCTGCAACTCCTGCACGACGGCCTGCACCCGCGACCCGCGCATGCCGACGCAGGCGCCGACCGGATCGATCGAGGAGTCGTTGGAGAGAACGGCGATCTTGGCCCGCGAGCCCGGATCGCGGGCGACGCTCTTGATTTCGATGATGCCGTCGTAGATCTCGGGGACTTCCTGGGCGAACAGCTTGGCCATGAACTGGGGGTGGGTCCGCGACAGGAAAATCTGCGGCCCCCGCGATTCCTGACGGACGTCGTAGATGAAGGCGCGGACGCGGTCCCCGTTCTTGAAGTGCTCGCGCGGGATCAGTTCGTCGCGGCGCAGGAGCGCCTCGGCGCGGCCCAGGTCCACGACGACGTTGCCGAACTCGACCCGCTTGACCAGCCCGTTGCTGATTTCCCCCAGCCGGTTCTTGTACTCGTCGTACTGGCGCTGGCGTTCGGCGTCGCGCACCTTCTGCACGATGACCTGCTTGGCGGTCTGGGCGGCGATGCGTCCGAAGTCGATGGGGGGCAGCATGTCGATCAGCACGTCGCCCAGCTTGGCGTCCGGCTTTTTCACCAGGGCCTGATCGAGCGTGATCTGAGTGATCTCGTTCTCGATCTCCTCGACGACCTCGGTGCAGCGCATGAGCATGATCTCGCCGGTGCGGCGGTCGATGACGGCGCGGATGTCGTGTTCGTGCCCGTACTTGGAACGGCCGGCCTTCTGGATCGCCTGCTCCATCGCCTCAAGCACCTCGTCGCGGTCGATGCCCTTGTCGCGGGCGACGGCGTCGGCGACCTGGAGGAGTTCCGGGCGAGGTAGGGATGCGGTTTTGTCCATGTGCTCTTCGACCCAATCTGTCTGTTTCTGTCCAGGCTGTCTGTTTCCGTCCTAGCCGCTCTGCCCGTGCATGGCCGCCGCCAGAAGCTCGTCCGTCAGCACCAGACGGGCCTTGGCCACGTCGGCGACCGGCACGGTGATCTCGGAGTCCTCCATGGCAAGGCGCACGTCCCCATCGGGCGAAAGACCGAGCAGGCGGCCGCGAAACCGCTTCCTTCCGCCGATCGGCCGCAAGGTCTCGAACCTGATCTCGTGCCCCGCGAAGCGATCGAAATCGGCGGGACGGACCAGGGGCCGGTCGAGACCGGGCGAACTCACCTCCAGGGTATAGGCTCCGGGGATCGGGTCCTCGACGTCGAGAAGAGCGGACAATGCCCTGGAAATGCTGGAGCAATCATCCACCGTCATCGTCCGGCGATCCCGCCGCTCGGCCATGATCTGCAACGTTTTGCGCTGCTGGCCCTGGACCTGCACGCGCACCACGTCATACCCCATGTCGTCGAGGGTCGGCGTGATCAGCTCCTCGATTTTGTTCCTGCGCTCCATGAACGCTGGCCTGAAATAAAAAAGTGGGCCACCGGCCCACCCCATAAGCCCCGCCGGGACGGGACGTTACAAGAATGCTGCATACGGGGCACCCCAACGGCACCTGGGGCGGAAGGTAACACTTCGCGGAGCGGCGTAAAAGGGTTTTCGTGCCGGGAGCGGGTTCATTTGAGGCCTTCCGAAAGCCGCCCGTTCCGTTTATCCTCACTCGTACCATGGTGGAGCGGGTGAAACCCGCCCCTGGCGGGGCGGCGTGAACGGGGAGGATGTGTTGGCTTTTCATTTTGCACCATTTCTTGCGAGGAGCGCGCCCGGAGTGGGTCTGATCGGGGCGATCGTCGGGGCCGCGGGCGCGGTCGCGAAGAACGCGAAGCTGTTGCAGGACGGCAAGATCACCCAGCGCGAGGCCATCATCGACACCGGGAAAGAAACCGTCGGGGCGGGCGTGGCGACGGCGGTCAGCGCCGCTGCGGTCGGGGCGGTCGGCGGGGGCTTCGCCGTGTCCCTCGGGGTGGCGATCGTCGTGGCCATCGCCGGCAAGTACGCCTGGGACCGGGCTGCCGATTATGTCTCCGATTCCCTCGGCGAACGGGTCGCGCTGCGCGGACCCGGCGCGTCGGATGATGAGATTCTCTCAGAAATCCAGCCCTCACGCCTTGCCGCGTCGGGCGCGGATCAGGACTTCTACTCCGAGAGCACCTGAGCGGCGCACCACCTGCGCCAGACGGCGCGGTAGAATCGTTCGATCTGTCCGGCCTTGCGGGTTCTGTCGCACAGGGGGGAGGCCGCGACCCGGTCGCGCAGGGTGGCGCGCAGGGCCGCGCGCCGGTCCGGGTCGGCGGCCAGACCCGTGGCGAGGGCGAGGTAGTCCCCCTCCGTTTCCGCGATCAGCCCGGCGAGGCCCAGCCCCTGGAGCATCCCCGCCGACCACCCTCCCATCATCGACCGTCCCCGCAACGCCACCACCGGGACCCCCATGAGCAGGGCCTCGAAGGTGGTGGTCGACCCGGAAAAGGGAAACGGGTCCAAGGCGATGTCGATCTCGTTGTAAAGGGCGAGGTGCTGGTGCAGGCTCCGCGCCGCTTCGGGCAGGCGCAGCCGGTCCCGGTCGAGGCCGTGACGGTCGAACGCGGCAAGAACCCGGTCCCGCACCGACGGCGTCTCGTACCAGTTGAGGTATTTGAGGAGAAGGAGGCTGCCCGGAACCTCCCGCAGCACCCGCATCCACAGATCGAGCACCGGCCCGGTGATCTTGGCCGGATTGTTGAGGCACCCGAACACCACGGGTCCGTTTCTCGACGCGACCGGCGGCGGATCGGGCGGCATTTCCCCCACATAGAAGGTGGGCAGGCACAGGGGGCGCTCGGTGAACCGCTCCGGGGTGGTCCGGGGGGTCAGAACCCGGTCGGACAGCAGGTAATCCATCGTGTCCAGGCCGCTGGTGGCGGCGTCGTAGTAGCTCACCTGGACCGGAGCCGGCTTGAAGGCGGGGACCAGAAGGCGGTTGCCGTCGAACCGTCCGGCCAGACAGACCAGGATGTCGATGCGGTCGTCGCGGATCGCTTCCGCGACCTCCTCGTCGCGCAGCCCGACCGTGGAGCGCCAGCCGTCGGCGAGGGCGCGGAAGTCCCCGGTCATGGCGTCCGGCCTCGGCACCTCGGCGTAGCAGTGGATGTCGAAGCGGGAACGGTCGTGGCCACGAAAGATCGGGATCAGGTTGCGGGCGACCGAATGGACCCGGAAATCCGACGACAGATAGCCGATCTTCAGCCGCCGCTCCGGGTCCGGGACGTTGCGGTGGGGGCGGATGCGGGCGTAACGGGGCCGGGCCAGCCGCTCCTCGAACCGGCGATGGATGGCGAAGACGGCCTCCGGGTCCAGATCGGGGTGGTAGAGGATTGCGGACAGCAGCCCCTTGTACGCCTCCACGGAGTCGGGCTTGCGGGCGATGGCGCGCTCGTACCGGTCGATGGCCTCGTCGATCCGCCCCAGGGACAAAAGCACCGCGCCATGGTTGCCGAGGGCGTCGGCATGACCGGGATCGATCTCCAGGGCACGGCGGTAACACGCCTCCGCCTCGTCCAGCCGCCCCAGGTCCCGGAGCACGTTGCCCAGGTTGCTGAAGGCGTCGGCATAGTCGGGCTTGAGCGCCAGGGCCCGGCGGTAGCATGCCTCCGCCTCGCCCGGCCGCCCCAGGTCCCGCAGCATGTTGCCCAGGTTATAATGAGCGTCGACAAAACCGGGCTGCATCGCCAGGGCGCGGCGGCAGGCCGCCTCCGCCTCCGCCAAGCGGCCCAGGTCGGCGAGCGCGAGGCCCAGGTTGTTGCACGCCTTGACGTGATCGGGCTTGAGCGCCAGAACGCGCCGGAAGCTCGCCTCCGCGCCGCCCTTGTCGCCTTGGGAAAAGAG